>JAHEGF010000256.1 GCA_024645155.1 Phyllobacteriaceae bacterium
CCGAATATGCGGTTGCCGCATTGGCCACGACCCTGTTTTTCTGGATCCTGCTCGCCTATGCACTGTCCTGGTTTTCAAGCCGGTTCGGGGTCTCGGAGTGAATTATCCGGCAACAAACGGCGTCACGTTTGTTCTTGGGGGCGCGCGCTCGGGAAAATCACGCTTTGCCGAAAACCTCGCCCGCCAGACCGGGTTCGAGAAAATCTATCTTGCCACCGGTCAAGCACTCGATGACGAGATGCGGGCAAGGGTGGAAGCGCACAAGGCGCAACGCGCCAGTGATGGATGGCGGACAATCGAGGAACCTGTGGAACTGATTGCGACATTGCAGCGCGAGACAGCGAAGGGGCGGGTTGTACTTGTTGACTGCCTTACCCTGTGGCTGACCAACCTGATGATGACCGACCGCAACATGGAAGAAGAGATTGCGGCATTTGTCATGCAAATCGGGGATTTGCCCGGTCTGGTCATTCTTGTGTCGAATGAAGTCGGATTGGGGATTGTTCCTGAAAATGCGCTGGCGCGCCGCTTCCGCGACCATGCCGGCTTTCTTCACCAGAAAATTGCGGCGCAGGCAGCGTCGGTCGTGTTTATTGCAGCGGGTTTGCCGCTCAAACTGAAAGGTTAGTGTCATGCACGGAAGCAAGATTCCGGCAACCGTGATCACGGGTTTTCTCGGAGCGGGAAAAACCACGCTGATCCGCAACCTGCTCAACAATACCAACGGCAAGAGGATTGCGCTGATCATCAATGAATTTGGTGATTTCGGCGTCGATGGAGGCTTACTGAAAAATTGCGGTATCGAGAATTGCCGTGACGAGGATGTCATCGAACTCAACAATGGTTGTATCTGTTGCACGGTTGCCGACGATTTCATTCCGACCATGGAAAAACTGCTGGAGCGTGACGACCGGCCGGATCATATCGTCATCGAAACTTCCGGTCTGGCATTGCCGCAACCATTGGTCTCGGCCTTCAATTGGCCGGGCATCAAGACCAGTGTGACCGTTGACGGGGTGGTAACGGTTGTCGATTCCGCAGCGGTGGCGGCTGGGCGGTTTGCTGTTGATGAAGCCCGTATCTCGGCGCAGCGCGCAGCCGATGGTGCACTTGATCATGACAGCCCGATCGAAGAACTGTTTGAAGACCAGATCGAGGCGGCGGATCTGATCATCCTTTCGAAAGCCGATCTTGTTGATGAGGCCGGATTGGACGAAGTGAAGGCGAATGTCAGTGGCAGAAGCCGCCGCCGGCCGAAGATGATCACATCGCGGCTAGAAGGATTGCCTGCCGAAGTCCTACTGGGCCTCGGATCAGCAACCGAAAGCGATATCGGCAATCGCAAGTCCCATCATGAGATGGAGCATGAAAGCGGTGCCGAACATGATCATGACGAATTTGAAAGTTTTGCCGTCAATAGCGGTGCAATCGCCGATCCTGCCGGGGTGGAAGAACGCCTGAGGGCGATCATTGCCGCCCATGACGTTCTGCGGGTCAAGGGATTTGCAGAAGTGGAAGGCAAGCCGATGCGCCTGGTCATCCAAGCCGTCGGTGCGCGGATCGACCAATACTTCGATCGTGCCTGGCACCGCGGCGAAGTCCGGGGGACGCGCCTTGTCGTTATCGGACTGCATGGCATGGACCAGCAATCCATTCGCGCGGAACTGGTGGAAGCGCTGGCCTGATTCCATGCATCTCTTGCTCGCCCAGAAGGGAACAATAGGGGACGGTGAGGACGCAGTTGATCTCGGGCAAACTCCGGCAGATGTCATTTTTCTAAGTGCGGCAGACACCGAACTTGCCAGCATTGCCAACGCCCGGAAATCGCTTGGGAAAATGGCTCCGGAACTTCGTATCGCCAATCTGCTGCAATTGCGCCATCCGATGTCCGTTGATGCCTATGTCGAACGTACAGCTGGTCATGCGAGACTGATCGTCGTCCGGCTTCTTGGTGGAGAAAGCTATTGGCCCTACGGCCTTGAATCCCTCCGGGCCGTTGCCGTTGAAAAGGGGATAGGACTTGCCGTTTTGCCGGGCGATGACAAACCCGATCCCGGATTGCTCCGGTTCAACACGATTTCGCGCGGTGATGCCGAATCCCTCTGGCAGTATCTTGTCGAAGGCGGAGCCGAAAACGCGGCGAATTTTCTGCTTTTTTGCCGTGCCCTGATCGGGGGCATGGAGAAACCGGCAGAGCCGGTTCCGCTTCTCAAGGCGGGTATATTCGGCCGGGAAGCGTGCTTGCCGGAAAACCGGGGCATACCGGTCGTAGCCGTCGTCTTTTACCGGGCGCTGGTACAATCAGGACAAACCGCGCCGGTCAGCGCGCTGTGCGATGCGCTGGAAAGGGAAGGCCTGGCTGCCTTTCCCATTTTTGTATCCAGCCTCAAGGATCCGGTTTCGGCAGCGACCGTCAAAGCCCTTTTTGAGAAAAACGCTCCGGATGTGGTTATCAACCTTACGGGTTTTGCCGTTTCTTCACCGGCTGGCGACCGGGTGCCGACAGTACTTGAAGAAAATGGCGCGCCGGTCTTGCAGGCAGTGCTCGCCGGATCGCCCGAGCCGGTCTGGCGCAACTCCAGCCAGGGATTGTCAGCGCGTGACCTGGCGATGAATGTGGCATTGCCCGAAGTCGATGGCCGGGTTCTGACCCGTGCGATTTCCTTCAAGTCTGCTGCCGTGTTTGATCAGGACGTAGAAGCCGACATCGTTCGTCATGAACCGGTGGCGGATCGCGTCGCCTTCACGGCGAAGCTAGCGGCGGCATGGGTTAGGCTAAGGAGGAAACCGGCTTCGGCGCGGAAAGTGGCGCTGGTGCTCGCCAATTATCCGAATCGGGACGGACGGATCGCAAACGGTGTTGGACTGGACACACCGGCGGGTACGCTAACGGTACTCCAATCCATGATGGCGGCAGGCTACGAGATTGGCAAACTTCCCGCCGATGGAGACGCCCTTGTTCGCTTCCTGCAGGAAGGTCCGACGAATGCCGCAACTGTCGGGCGCGAAATCCGCGAAACGCTTTCCCTGAATCAATACAAAGGGTTTCTGGCGTCCCTGCCGAAAAAGATTCAGGCCGAAATCGCAGAGCGATGGGGCGATCCGGAATCCGATCCGTTTTTCGTGGAGTCGCGCAATGCCTTTGCCCTGCCGGTTGCGAAATTCGGTTCGGTTGCCGTCGGTATTCAGCCGGCACGCGGCTACAACATCGATCCGAAGGATACCTATCATGCTCCTGATCTGGTACCGCCCCATGGCTATCTGGCGTTTTATGCGTGGTTGAGAACCCATCATGATGCCGATGCTATCATCCACATGGGCAAACACGGCAACCTGGAATGGTTGCCGGGAAAAGCATTGGCGCTGTCGGAGGAGTGTTACCCGGAGGCGGTGTTCGGGGCGGTGCCGCATATCTATCCGTTTATCGTCAATGATCCCGGAGAGGGCACACAGGCAAAGCGCCGCACATCCGCTGTCATCGTCGATCATCTCACTCCGCCACTGACCCGCGCTGAAAGTTACGGACCTTTGCGTGATCTGGAAGCCCTCGTCGACGAGTACTACACGGCTGCTGGTGGCGACCCGCGGCGGATCAAGTTGCTGCGCAAGCGTATCCTCGAACTGGTGCGTGATATCGGGCTCGACCATGATGCAGGTATAGGAAACAGCGACAACGACGATGCCGCGCTGGAAAAACTCGACGCCTATTTGTGCGAGCTGAAGGAAATGCAGATCCGTGACGGCCTGCATGTTTTCGGGCAGGCGCCGCAAGGGCAGCAACTGAACGACCTGATCGTGGCTCTTGCGCGGGTACCGCGTGACGCGGGAACGGGTGGGGACCAGAGCCTGCAAAGGGCCATTTCACTTGATCTGGGGTTCGATTTTGATCCGCTCGCCTGCGCCATGGGAGAGCCATGGACCGGTGCAAAACCCGAAGGTCTGGCATGCCTTGACGCCGACATATGGCGAACCAATGGCGATACGGTGGAGCGCATAGAAAAGATGGCCGGAGTACTTGTTTCGGGGGAAAAGGCATGTCCTGAAAGCTGGAATGCAACCCGGGCCGTCCTCGATACGATCAATTCATCGATGAGGCCATCGGTGACCGATTGCGGAAAAGCCGAAATAGCAGGACTTCTGGCCGGATTGGACGGCCGGTTTGTCGTTCCAGGCCCGTCCGGCGCGCCGACACGGGGGCGACCCGACGTACTGCCTACCGGGCGCAACTTCTTCTCGGTCGATTGCCGTGCGGTTCCGACACCTGCGGCCTGGGAACTGGGTCAGAAGTCGGCGAACATGCTGGTCGCCCGGTATGCCCAGGACCACGGCGAGTGGCCCGTTTCCATGGCCTTGACCGCATGGGGCACATCCAACATGCGCACCGGAGGCGATGATATTGCCCAGGCACTGGCGCTGATCGGCGTCAAGCCGGTGTGGGAACCGGCGTCGCGGCGCGTGACCGGATTTGAGATCATTCCTCCCGCTTTGCTGGATCGTCCGCGGGTCGATGTCGTGTTGCGCATATCCGGATTTTTCCGAGATGCATTCCCCGAGCAGATCGCGTTGTTTGACCGCGCTGTGCGTGCCGTGGCGTCCCTCGACGAAGACGAGGCCGATAACCCGATTGCAAAAAAATATCGCGGCGATGTTTCCCGGCTGTCGGGACAGGGGATGCCACATGCTGACGCCGAGCGCCGGGCAGGTTACCGCGTATTCGGATCCAGGCCCGGAGCCTACGGTGCCGGATTGCAGGCATTGATCGACGAAAAAGGCTGGGCTGACCGTTCCGATCTTGCCGAGGGGTGGCTCGTTTGGGGAAGTTA
>JAHEGF010000257.1 GCA_024645155.1 Phyllobacteriaceae bacterium
ATGGCGCGACTGATCGTGCACGACGACATTTACGACGATGTGCTGGACGCCGTGGTGGCAATGGCAAGGGATTTATCGGTCGGCCCCGGAATAGAACAGGTAAAATTCGGCAACACCATGGGCGCGATGATATCGCTGAGACAGAGGGATCGCGTTGCAGGGATCTGCACGCAGTCGAGCCGTGAAGGCGCCAAAGCCGTCACCGGCGGCCGGCCGCTCAACCGTCCGGGGTGTTTCTTTGAGCCGACAGTCTTTTCCGGCGTGATGCCTGATATGTCAATTGCGCGCGATGAAGTCTTCGGACCGGTGCTCTCGGTGATGCGGTTTTCATCCGACGCGCAAGCTCTGGACATTGCCAACGGTACTGAATACGGCCTTGTCGGTGGTGTCTTTACCTCCAATCTCGACCGTGCGATGCAAGTTGCGCGCTTGATGCGCGCCGGACAGGTATTCGTCAATGAGTGGTATGCCGGCGGTGTTGAGACGCCGTTCGGCGGCTATGGCAAATCCGGCTACGGACGGGAAAAAGGGCGCGAGGCGCTCTGGAACTACGTTCAGACCAAAAACATCGCAATCAAAACAGGGGCTTGAACATGGCCGGCACATTTGACGAGGACCTTTTCCTGAAGGGCCTTGAGCGCCGCAAGGCGACATTGGGCACAGAATACGTGGAGAAAAACCTGGCGGCAGCCGATGATTTCACCCGTCCATTCCAGGAAGCCATGACCGCATGGTGCTGGGGCTTCGGCTGGGGTGACGATGTGATCGATGTCAAGACGCGCTCGATGATGAACCTGGCAATGATCGGTGCGCTGGGCAAAATGACGGAGTGGGAAACCCATTGCCGCGGCGCGGTCAAAAACGGTGTTTCAAAGGACGAAATCCGCGCCATCATTCATGTGATCGGCATTTATTGTGGCGTGCCACAGGCCCTTGAATGTTTTCGTGTCGCGCGGAAGGTTCTCGAGGGCGCAACACAGGAATAATCCTGTCGCGGCGCGGACAATTCGGGATGGAAACCGGCATCAAGATGAAATGTCACGAAATTCTGTTTCCCGTATGACGCGGCCATCGCCAAGGCACAGGTTCGGAAGCCTGCGCAAAAAAGGACAATTATCAGATCCTCCTTGAAGATTCCTGAAGCAGGGGACCGGAAAACACCTCGCGGTAAGCAGATGATATTCGTTGTACAATACCAGCCCCGACCCTGTCAGGTGCGGGCTCAGCGAGCATGATGCAGCCGAAAATGCGACAATTTTTTCTGGTTACAATCCGCCCGAATTGCGGATGAAAGAAACAATTTCATCAACGCCGTCTCCATCCTTCAGGTTCGCCATTACATGTGGGCGTCCGTCCCGGCCTTTGTCGGCATCCCGTTCCATCCTTTCAAGATCGGCACCAACATACGGAGCGAGATCGGTCTTGTTGATGACGAGCAGATCGGAGCGGGTGATCGCGGGACCCCCCTTTCTGGGAATGTCATCGCCTTGGCATACCGAGATCACATAGACTGTAAGGTCGGCCAGATCCGGCGAGAATGTTGCCGCGAGATTGTCGCCTCCGGACTCGACGAAAATAATATCGAGGTCGCGGTGGCGAAGGTTCAATTGCTCTATTGCACGCAGGTTTATTGACGCATCCTCACGAATGGCCGTGTGCGGACAGCCGCCGGTTTCAACACCGATGATCCGGTCGGCGGGCAGCGCCTGCATGCGCATGAGAGCCTCGGCATCCTCGCGGGTGTAGATGTCATTTGTGATAACACCAATCGACCAGTGACTGCGCATTGCTTCGCACAGGCGCGCGGTCAGCGTGGTTTTGCCAGTGCCAACCGGCCCGCCAATACCGACACGAAGTGGTCCATTGGCAGATGTCATGACAGAAACAGCCTCGGCTGCAGGGTCTCGTGGTTCATGGCCGTGGTTTCGCTGATCACGGCGCAACTGCCGAGATTGTTGAGAGTGGACTGGGCCGCCTGCGACGCGGTTCTTGCCACAACTGGTTCAAGCTTTGCCAGTATTCGGGCTGCACCCTTCTGCCCGGTAACCGAAAGCCGGATGGCACATTGTAGCTGGTTTTGCACGAAAGCATGAAGGTAGCATGCCAGTGCTTCGGTAAGCGCAATGTCCGAGCGCCCACATGCGGCGCCAACTGCAACTGGCAGTGGCGTGCCTGAAACCAGCGGGCCAACATTATCGCCGAACCAGTTGCCGACAGCATCCACAAACGCGGTTCCCTGATCGGTTGTCTCGCGAAAGCGCTCCGCACTGGCGGAAAGCGAAATGGCCAGGTCCCTCAATTCGGCGATTTTTTCACCATCTGTTGATCCGCGATGCGCGGCAGCAAACAGTATGCCATCATTGCGAATTGACCCGTGGTGCAGCAAATCCGTAAGCCAGTTCTCAAGGCTCGCTGCATCGTCCACCATCCCCGTTGCCACGGCCTGCTCGAGACCGGAAGAATAGGCAAATCCGCCTGTCGGAAAGACCGGTGACAACCAGGACATCAGGCGCAAAACCGCGACCGTCTCAGTCATGCTTGTGTCCATGATCTAGTGTCTCCGGCCCATCATGATTGTCGAGAGGATGGGCATGTGTGCCATCGTAGGCACCGCCTTCAGGATCAAACGGGGCTTCGATTTCGGTGACCGTCGCGCCCAGAGCCCCAAGCATATCACTGATCACGTAATCCCGGCGTATGAGAATGCGGTCTTCCTCGACTTGCGCGGCGAGATGGCGGTTGCCGATATGCCAGGCGAGCGCCAGCAGATGGCGCGCGCCTTGCGCACGCACTTCGTGAAGCGCTTCCGGTTCTGCGCGCACCTCTACCACGCGCCCGTCGTCAAGCACCAAACCGTCGCCGTGGCGCAAGAGCCGCGCTTCCGGCAGATCGAGCAGGAACTCAATTCCATTGTCTGAGACCATTTTCATGCGCCGGCGATGCCGCGCAGTCTCGTCCAGGGTGATGGCACCGGCCGGATCGTGAAAATGGCGGGTGATGTCGGAGCAGGTGTTCAAAGTTCTTCCACTTTGGCGTCGGAAATGACCTCAATGCTGCGCGATGTGAAATAGGGCCCGCCGGCCTCGCGCCAGGCCTTCAGATGCGGTGTCCTGAAATGCGCATCGAGCGCTGCCCTGTTTTCCCAGCGCTCCACGAAGACCAGTTTCGTGTCATCGGTGACATTGACATGGAGGTCATAGGAAATGCAGCCATCTTCCTTGCGTGTTGCCTCAATACAGGGCTGCACCGCCTTGGTGACCGCACCAAGCGAACCGGGTTTAATGGTTAGCGTCGCAATGAGATGGATCATGGTTTGTCCTCAAAACAGAAAATATCTTTGCGCCATCGGCAGCACTTCGGCAGGTTCACAGGTCAGCAACTCGCCGTTGGCACGGACTTCGTAGGTTTCCGGATCGACTTCGATATGTGGCGTAGCGTCATTGAGCACCATCGATGCCTTCGATATCCCGCCGCGGGTATTGTTGACGGGCAAAAGCTGTTTTTCAACACCAAGCTTTTCGGACAGGCCATTCGCCGCAGCGGCCTTCGAAACAAATGTTACCGATGAGTTGGTGAGCGACTTGCCAAAAGCACCAAACATTGGCCGCATATGTACGGGTTGCGGCGTTGGAATTGAGGCATTGGGATCGCCCATCGGTGCCGCTGCAATAGTCCCGCCAATCAGCACCATGGCAGGTTTGACGCCGAAAAACGCCGGATCCCATAGCACGATGTCGGCGCGCTTTCCTGCTTCCAGGGAACCGATCTCCTGGCCGATGCCATGGGCTATAGCCGGGTTGATGGTGTATTTCGCGATGTAGCGGCGGACGCGGAAATTGTCGTTGTTTCCGGTTTCCTCGGAAAGTTTCCCGCGCTGTTTCTTCATCTTGTCGGCTGTTTGCCAGGTGCGGATGATAACCTCGCCGACGCGGCCCATTGCCTGGCTGTCGGAGGCAATGATCGAGAACGCGCCAAGATCATGCAGTATGTCTTCTGCAGCAATTGTTTCTTTACGGATGCGGCTTTCCGCAAAGGCTATATCCTCGGCAATCGACGGATCGAGATGGTGGCACACCATCAGCATGTCAAGGTGCTCTTCCAGCGTGTTGACAGTGTAAGGCCTCGTCGGGTTGGTCGACGACGGCAGGACGTTTTCCAGGCCGCAGACCTTTATGATGTCAGGTGCATGCCCGCCACCTGCGCCTTCGGTGTGAAATGCGTGGATGGTGCGGCCCTTGAATGCGGCGATCGAGTTCTCGACAAAACCGGATTCATTTAGCGTGTCCGTATGGATCATAACCTGCACGTCGTGATCGTCGGCGACGGACAGGCAGCAGTCGATCGCTGCCGGTGTGGTGCCCCAATCCTCATGCAGCTTGAGGGCGCATGCACCGCCCTCGACCATCTCGATCAACGCACCGGGCAGCGATGCGTTGCCCTTGCCGGCAAGGCCGATGTTCATCGGAAACGCATCGAAGGATTGTATCATGCGTCCGATATGCCAGGCGCCCGGTGTGCAGGTGGTGGCAAGTGTGCCATGTGCCGGGCCCGTGCCACCGCCAAGCATGGTGGTCAGCCCACTGTGTAGTGCCTCCTCGATCTGCTGGGGACAGATGAAATGGATATGGCTGTCGAAGCCGCCAGCGGTAACAATCTTGCCTTCGCCGGCGATCGCTTCCGTTCCTGGGCCGATGATGATATCGACGCCCGATTGCGTGTCGGGATTACCGGCCTTGCCGATGACCGCGATGCGCCCGTCCTTTAATCCTATATCGGCCTTGTAGATACCGCTGTGGTCGACGATAAGCG
>JAHEGF010000258.1 GCA_024645155.1 Phyllobacteriaceae bacterium
CCTTATTTCGGTTATCGGCGGCCGCGTAACGCCGGCATTTACCCGCAACGTCCTGATCAGGACCGGGAGGCCGGACGCTGTTCCGTCGCACAATTTGCTGGCGGACCGAGCGGCTATCGTTTGTGCGGTTGCGCTCGGGCCACTCTATGCGATGGAAGTCCCGGATATCGTCCTGGGCATCGTGGCGTTGATCGCGGCACTGGCAAACACGGTCAGAATTGCCGGATGGCGCGGAATTTCGACTTGGCGGGAGCCTATCCTGTGGGTGCTCCATGTCGCGTTTGCAATGCTTGCAATCGGTTATGCGTTGTTGGCAGCGGCATGGCTGGGCGGGTTGCTGCACCCGATTGCCGCAATGCACGGGCTTGCGATCGGCGCTGTCGGCGGCATGACCATGGCGATGATGACAAGGGCGTCGCTTGGGCATACGGGGCGGCCACTTGTCGTCGCAAAGCCAATAGCCGTCGCTTACCTGCTCGTCCCGCTGGCGATGATCATCCGCGTCGCCGGACCGGAACTGGCTCCGGCATTCTACAACGAGTTAATGCTGATTTCGGGAATGATATGGGTTGCCGCCTACGCGATTTTTCTTGTGGTCTATTGGCCGATACTGACCGGTCCAACAGCTGCGGCCGGCGCTACTTGATTTTCGTCAAACTGCCAAAGCGCACGGGAGGCTAGGGTTGCCGACAACGATGGCAACGGGATGGAGAAGGTCAATGTCAGCTGCCGGTGCGTTCACGGATGCCGTCAACCGGGTCAGGAGCGAAGGCCGTTACCGGGTGTTCGCCGATCTGGAGCGGATCGCAGGCCGGTTCCCGGTTGCAAGGAATCATGGTCCCGGTCCCGACGAGGTTGTCGTGTGGTGTTCGAACGACTACCTCGGGCAGGGACAGAACAAAACGGTCATAGAAGCCGGTGTTTCGGCAATACGGAAAATGGGCTCAGGCTCCGGCGGCACCCGCAATATTTCCGGCAGTCACCACCTTCATGTAGAGCTTGAAGCGGAGCTGGCCAGCCTTCATGGCAAGGAAGCCGCGCTGCTGTTCACATCCGGTTATGTGTCCAATTCGGCGACACTTTCGACCATTGGCAAGATACTGCCGGATTGCATCATATTCACTGACGAACTCAATCACGCATCGATGATCGAAGGTATCCGCTTTTCAAAATGCGAGAAGCGCATATTCCAGCACAATGATCTTCACGATCTCGAAGTGCAGCTGAAATATGCCGACCACGACAGGCCCAAGCTGATTGCATTCGAATCGGTCTATTCGATGGATGGAGATATTGCGCCGATAGCTGCGATTTGCGATCTCGCCGAAAAATATGGTGCAATGACCTATCTCGACGAGGTTCATGCGGTCGGCATGTACGGTCCCAACGGCGGCGGCATTTCCGAGCGCGACAATGTTGCGGGCAGAATTACGATCATCGAAGGCACCCTTGCCAAGGCGTTTGGCTGCATGGGTGGCTATATCGCGGCATCATCCGATATCGTCGATGCGATCCGTTCGTTTGCATCGGGCTTCATCTTTACAACATCTATCCCGCCGGTAGTTGCCGGTGCTGCGCTTGCCAGCGTGCGCTATGTCCGCGAACACGATGAATTGCGTGTGCGTCACCAGAACCGTGCGGAACGGTTGAAGGCGCTTCTGCGCAATGCCGGCCTGCCTCTAATGGCCTCATCGACCCATGTGGTGCCGGTTTTTGCCGGGTGTCCCGTGCGCGCAAAGCAGATGACCGACATGTTGATGACCGATCACGGCATATACGTTCAACCGATCAATTACCCGACCGTTCCGCGCGGCACCGAGCGGTTGCGGCTGACCCCCACTCCATTCCACGACGATGCAATGATGGATGAGCTGGTGAATGCGCTTTGCGAAGTCTATGCGGCAACCGCTCCTGTCAGCATTGCCGCTGAGTGACGGCTCCGTTTGTGAAACGCGGAGACGTGAAACTGATTGCAGCAAGAGACCGGTACCATGGGTGCCAACTACCCGATCTCCTCGCTTCGTCGAAGTACGGCCTTCGTAAACCGGGTGAAGGTTTTTTTTGACGATGTGATGGGGCCGGGGTTGAGAGGCCGTTGCGGTTCTCAACCCCGGGTTTGCGGCAGGTGCGGTGGTGAAGGGATAATCCGATGAAGCTGCTTGCCGCCTTGTTTCTGGCTATCCCGGTGATTGTCTTGCCCGCCACCGGGACTTTGGCAGATAATCCACATCAACTTTTCGAAACCCGATGCGGTCGCTGCCACGATATGCATGCCGGGCCGTTTGCGCGAAAGAAGCTGGAACTGAAAAACGGTGAGGCGGTCAGCGCCCGATCGAACAACGATATTAGGCGATATCTCGAGTGGGGTCATGGAAAGCTGACCGATGCGGAGATCAGCCAGATTGTACTGCTGTTTGAGGAAATCCTGAGGTCAGACGGGCTTTTCGCGCAAAAATGCGCGATCTGCCATGGAAGAGGATACACGTTTGCCCGCAATGATCTGACATATCGAGATGGTAAGCTTGTTGGCCGCTACAGCGGGCGCGATATCAATGCGTTTCTGGCCTGGCACGGCAGGCTCGAAAGTTATGAAATCGCAACCATCACCGGTCTGTTTGTCCGTCAGCTTGAATATTCTGATTCAAAGTAGCAGCTGCTCTGGGCGGCGAGTTTCGCTCAAAGTGCCCGGCCGGGGATAATCAGTTCAACGAAAAAACCCCGCTTGAAACAAGCGGGGAATTGTTCGGGATCTACACAATCCACGTTGGCATGCCGAAATGGCAGGAGTCGCCAACGAGTAAGGGCTTTTTAGCTTAGCGGACGGTAGTTGTGATTGATCTTGGTCAAGTGACGCCATTTTCTTGGTCATTTGTCAGATCTTGCGTTTTCGATCGCCATTCCGACCAGCCGGGACAGTGCGGGGTCAAGATTCAGGTTCAAGGCAGCAGCCTGGCCATCATCGGACATTTTTCGCCAGGTCTTGCGGATAATGCCCAAGATTTGTTCTTCGTCGCGGCCCGCTGCAAATTCGATGGCGTAGCATTCAAGGAAAACAAGGCAGGCGACATCTTCGAGCGCCTGGGCCTCGAGATCACGTTTGATGCGCTCCTTGCGAACCAGGGAAGACACGCGTTCGGCCTTCGCAGCGGTGTAACCGGATTCCAGCATCAGCTCTGTTACGCGCGCAGCGTGGCGGCGTTTTTGTTCGTTGCGCCAGGCATGATAGCCTTCCCTCGTTTGCGGATAGGCAGAACGCGGCAGTTTCCAGCGCTCGAGATGCTGGGCGCGGCAGGCAATCTGCAATTCCTCGGACGAACCAGGCAAAAAACCGGTCAGGCATGCGCTCATGCGCTGACCATAAAGCAATTCATTGGCGACCGGTTTTCCAGCGACATCAGTCGATGAAGGGTCCCGGGAGTTGGCCCGGTCGATCAGCGAAAATACTTTTTCAAGCCTGGCGGTCATTCCGGTCATCTCCGTCGTCACGCGGTTTCATGACTTCGGCACGCTCCTGTTCCATGAACCCAGCAAGCTGACTGATCTCCTTGACGACTGCCATTTCACGATTGATCACGACGCCATAAGCCTTCAGGCGCTGAAACGCGCGCGAAAGGCTTTCCGGCTTCATACCAAGTTTGCCTGCCAGCAGCGCCTTGTCATAGGGGAGCGCGATCGTGCAGGCCCCGGATTGCACCGGTGCCATCGATACCAAAAACTCGGCAACACGCTGGGCACCGGTATGAGCCTTGAGCTGTTCGATTTGCTGGACGAGCTGATGAAGGTGCTGTGATGTCGAAGCCAGCATGGCCAACCCGATTGCCGGCGAGGCAGAGATCTGGTCAAACAGGCGCCGTGCCGAAATCTTCAGGACCCGGACTTCGGTGACCGATTCACCGGAGGCAGGATAAACGCCGCCGGTAAATGCGGCAGCCTCCGCGAAGCTCTGGCCACGGGTGAAGATGCCAACCACAGCCTCTTCACCGCCCGGCGTCATCCGATACACCTTGACCCAGCCATCGAGCACTACATAGAAGGCTTCGGCAGCCTCGCCCTGCAGAAACAAGACATTTCCGCGATCGTGCTTCATTATGGTGGCGTCGCGCAACAAACGTTCGAGCGGTTCCTCGTGGAGCGCGCTGAAAATCGCACTTCTGCGGATCATGTGCAGATCGTCGTCACCCAAACGGCTGTTCATAATGCTGTCCGTATTACCCCGTTGCCTCAATGGTCATCGAATTTTCGGCGAATCGCAAGCAGTTCCGTCAAAGATGAATGCGCACACCGGGCGCGCCGTGTGCGCTCAATCGGCGTCGCGGTGCCGGTGAGATCTCATTTTCGAAACAACCAGTGCTACAATCACACCTGCGGCGAGTACCGCGACGGCGGTCATTGCCCAATCCGCATGTGGATGTGCATGGGCCACCGGCATTTCGTGGGCATGGGCCGGAATGGTGGCAAACAATGCCGGTATCGATAGTTTCAGTTTCATTGTGCGGTCCCCGTATTGGCAGCTTTTTCTGTGAATTTCGGTGGCAATCGAAATGATTGTATCAATTGTCTTTGCAGAGGACATGTTTACGTGCGCCAGGCTTGCGGCGCAACAACGACGTGGCGGTTTTCTGCAATTGCCGATGCGGTTGAAGCGGGTATCTGTGCATCGCAATGTGAACGTGATAGGCAAGCCGCGATCGCAACTGCTGATATGACATGAGCTCGCCATGACCACGGAAGTCGCCCTGCATTACCTTGACAAGATGACCGCCGGCGAACGCGGCGAATTGCTGGCGCGCGCCG
>JAHEGF010000259.1:0-3897 GCA_024645155.1 Phyllobacteriaceae bacterium
CCGTGATAGATAAGGTGCACGCTTTCCGGATCGTCGGCCAGCGATTTGAGCTGCCGGGCACCTGACAACGTGCAGGTGGCGACGAAACGGCAGCTTTGCAGCTTTTCTGCAATTTCCCAGTCAGGCGATGTCCAGATATCCTTGGCATGCGCCGAACAGCACCAGTCATGTCCGGTTATCATCCGGGTGTAGTTGGCGACCGATGCCGGTGTGTGAATGAAATGGCTGTAGAGGATCGCGGTGCCTTCCGGCAGTTCGCGGGCAAGAACCAGCGCTTGGCCGAAACGGCGCACGCGGTTGGCGGTGATATCGCGACGAAAATCGGCAAGAAACTGCCGCAACGCCTTGCCAAAACCACGGCACTGCAGCGCGAAAGCCAGGCCCGTGAGCACTCGCAAGGGTTCCTGGTGCAGATATTCCGGCAGATATGTGACCTGGGCCTGTATCTCGTCATGTACCGGATGGGTTTTTGTATCGGTGGGGTGACGCAACGAGACCAGGTTGAGCCGGAAGCCGGCTTTTTCGAGTTCAAGCAATTCCTGGGCGATGAATGTTTCGGAAAGCCGCGGATATCCTTTCAATACCACGCAAATCGACTTGGATATCGCGGAACCGGCGCTCATGAGTTTCCCTGTCCGAGCAGTTTCTTTGCCCGGCTTGCCAGCCGTTCCACGCCACCAAAATCCGGTTTGTAGTCGGATGACGAAGGCGGCGGCAGCAAAGGCAGGTTCATTATTGCATCACGCAGGTGCCGCGCGTTTTCCGCTTCGCCGATGCGCAGGCAGGTGCAAAGGCCGAGTTCGGATGCACGGGTAGCCCGCACCAACTGTTCCCGCCGTGGGGTCTCGCGCGGAACAAACATGGCCGGTTTGTCGAGCTGAATGACTTCGCAAAATGTGTTGTAACCGCACATCGCGACCACGCCGCACGATGCCGCCATCAACAGTTCGGACTCCGGATCGAAATCAAGCAGGGAGATGTTTTTCAGCGCCTTGCATGCGCGGTCTAGGTCACTGCGCAGGTCGTGACCCAGATATGGGCCCGGCAACACCACAACCGGCAGGTCAAACCCTCCGTCAATTTCCGCAGCCGCAAATACCGCTCGCAGCAATGCGTTTCCGTCGCCACCGCCGCCTGTCGTGACAAGAACGAATTTTTCCGGCAAGGCGGATGGAAACTTCACCTCGGTCCCACCGTTTTCAAAAGGAAGATAACCCAGAAATTGTTGCTTTCTTCGAATTGACGGAGGCAGATCAAAACCGGCCAGCGGGTCATGGAAATCGGCCGGACCATATACCCAAATCTCATTGTAAAACGATTCTATGATGGCAGCCGAGTTTTTCCGTTGCCATTCCGGACCAAGCAATTCCGGATCGTCGAGAACGTCGCGCAAACCGAGAACGAGCTTCGTCCCCATTTTCTTCAAAACACCAAGGACCGGTTCGAGTTCGCCCAACAGCCCCATCGGTTCCTTGTCGGCGATCAACATGTCCGGTTTGAACATGCGGACAATGTCGGCCAGTTTTTCCTGCCGCTGCTTGATGGTGTCGCCGATCGGAACGGACTGATCTTCGGATCCGTAACTACCGTCTGCCTTCTTTGTGACGGCAGGCAGATGCTCCAGCGCAACCCCAGCCTGCTCGCGGTAGGATGCTGCAAGTTTCGAACCCGTGGCGATCACGACTTCGGGATTTTCGAATGCGGTCACCAGCGCACCGGCGATTTTCCGGTTCCGGCGGATATGCCCGAGCCCGAATGTGTCATGGCTGTAAAGCAGGATGCGCGGAGCAGTGGTCACAAGTCGGTATTGCCCTGGATGAAAACGGTTTTCTCATAGGCGCTTTGCGGCACATTGAACACCTTTGTCAAAATCCTCAAGCCTGCCGGTCACTGGCCAGCGCGCTGCCGAGCGCAATTTTCCAACCGGCACTGTCGCCTTTCCATTCACTGTTGTCGGTCGTAATGACCGCCACCCTTGCATCTTCAAGCGCGTCGGCTGATGCCCTGCTATGGTTTGTTACCAGCAATGTCCGGCACTTGTGGCCAAAGTAACGGCCTAGCGCCTCTTCCATGGCATCAACAGCATCTTTGCCTATTTGCAACGCCGGATGACCGGACCGATATACTTCGGTTGCCAGATTATTCTGTGAATTCGAGAATACAAACAATGTGGTGCACGGGTCCACCTGGCGGAATTTCTTTCTTTGCAATTCAAATTTGAGGCGCATGGCAGCAAACGTTCCAGCGATATCGAGACGGCGCCCGGGTTTCGCCGGCAATGTAAACCCATGCCAGAAATAAAGATCGAACCGTGGCCAATAGGCCCGGCCATTGACCGCCATGATTTCTCCTGCCTCGAATACCGGAATGCCGGATGCCAGCAGCTTTACCAAACTTGCCGGCGGACATATCAGCCAGTCAAACATCCCGGGCGTCAGTTCGATATCCGGCTTTTTGACGTCGCGAACGAAGTGCTCGAGCTGATGGCGGGTCTGACAGGAAACACCGACACTTTGCAGCCTGGTCGTCCCCATTGCTCCGCCTATACGATTTCGTAACAATCCCGCACTCTGCACATGTCACATCAAGTTGACCAGTGGTACATGGTCCGCAGTAGCATTCAAAGACCTGTAACTACACTTGAGACCCGTGCTACATTGAAAAAATCATGGCACTGCGTGGATTCGGAATAAAGATGGCTGGCGCTGCGAATTGGAAAAAGCATCTGACGGTTGTCATAACGCGGTTCTCGGCATTCGTTTTTCTGGCAGCGGCTTTCACCGTTGCGACCGGTCAGGTTTCGCACGCTCAGGGCGCCCTGTCTGAGATATTGTCGGGCAAGCAGGTGGCTGGTGATGCATCAAAGCTTGATTCGCTGATCGGCGAGGCCAGGAATGACGGTTCCACCATCGTGGTCATTTCTCCGCAAAAAGCAGATACGGCACCTAATGCCGATGCGATGACGATGATGCGCAACGAGGATTTCCTGAATGCCCGTGAGCGGGTCAGGGAATTGCTGGGGCACGTTCCGGAAATATTGCCGGAATTCGCCCGTGTCTTGAATGAAGCGAATGCGGATGGCGATTACTGGTGGCTGATTGCCGGCATTGTCACCGCGATCGGCGGCATGTTCGCGGGATGGGGATTGTACCGACTGATTACCGGATTTCTCTATGAGTACTTCAAGGAAATCAGGGAGAAACAGTCTCTGACGCACGCCCAGAAACTGTCGTTTCTGCTGCTGCGTACAGTCCTCATGATGCTCTCAACCGTGATAATGTTTTCAGCGGCGTATCTTACTGCACTTGTATTTGAAAGCGGCTATGAACCGACCCGTCGTACGATCTTCACGCTGATTGCCGGTTACGCAGCTTACCGCATTCTGCGTTATGTCATCTTTTTCAACGTATTCGTTCCCAATTCGCCAAACTTGCGGATGATCAATCTTTCCGATGACCGGGCGAAGGCAATCTATCGTGACTGGTACCTTGTTGCAGCGGTATCGGTTGTCCTGATTTCGATCTGCCAGTGGTTCCGCGGTCTCGGTGTAAATACCGACGTCTACAGCCTCTGTTTCATCGGCGCATCAGCGGTCATAGCGTTATTGCTCGGTTATCTGACAGTCAGTCATCGTCGTGACCTGATCGAAATCGTTCGCGGCGCAGATACCAAGGGCAAGAAACGCATTTGGCTTACCATGGTGGGCCGCCTCTCCGTGCCGGCGATACTGGTCTATCTCGGCATAGCCTGGTTTGTCAGTTCGATGCGTCTCGCGCTCGGCCTTCCGGGAGCCCACCTCCTGATTGCCGCACCGATCATTATTTTCATTGTCGCGATCTTTGCCTACGCACTGGCGATACTTGTTCTGGAGTGGATATATCTTTACCGGGCAAACCG
>JAHEGF010000259.1:3907-4789 GCA_024645155.1 Phyllobacteriaceae bacterium
CTCAGGGAAAGCAGGCAGGCGCGCAGGCGCGCCGCATTGGCAAGCTTGCCCGAACAGGGCGCCGGTGGTGAAGAAGATGATGGCGATGATCTTCCCGACGGCGAGGAGATGATTGTTTATCAGCAAAAGCGCAAGGATGAGCCGGAGCCCGAATTCGAGCCGGTATTCAAAGGCTTTTTTGAGAAGGCAATCGCAAGCTTCATACTTGTTGTATGCGTCGGTGAACTGGCGCGGTTGTGGGGTGTTGATGTCGGACGTGAAGGCGGTCACCCCTTTGCGCGCGGACTGGATATCCTGCTCCTGGTTCTCATCACCTATTTCCTGATCACTTCGATAAACAGGTTTATCGATGCAAAGATCATTGAAGAAGGCGGTACGCTCGGAAACGAAACGGTCAATCCAGGCGAGGGTGACAGTGAGGGCGGTACCGGCGAATCGCGGCTGGCGACGCTTTTGCCGATCGTCCGGCGCGGTGTTGTGTTCACTCTGGTTGTCATCATGGCGGCCATGGCGTTGTCTGCAATGGGCGTGAATGTTGCGCCGCTGTTTGCCGGTGCCGGTGTTGTCGGCATTGCGATCGGCTTTGGTGCGCAAACGCTCATTCGCGACATCTTCTCCGGCCTGTTTTTCTTGATCGACGACGCCTTTCGAAAGGGCGAGTACATTGAAGTCGGCAACGTCAAGGGCGTCATTGAAAAGATATCGGTTCGGTCGTTTCAGTTGCGCCATCATCTTGGCGCCGTTCATACGGTTCCATTTGGCGAAATCACCCAATTGACCAACTATTCGCGTGACTGGGTGATGATGAAACTGCCATTGCGCCTGACCTATTCGACAGACGTTGAAAAGGTCCGCAAACTCGTCAAGAAACTGGGTCAGCGT
>JAHEGF010000048.1 GCA_024645155.1 Phyllobacteriaceae bacterium
CCGCCAGCTTTTCGAATTACGACCGCCTTCATGTCGCTCATCGCATAGCCTCCATGTTAAGAGCAGGCTTTAGGAGCACTGCAGTATTCGGTCGCTGTGGGCTCAGCGCGGTCATTTAAAAAGACTGAGCCTTCCAACGGGTACCTCAAACCCAGCCGGATAGTTCGCGCCGCACCATCGCCTCGATCACGTCCATGCCTTCATCGCTGTCGTTCAGGCATGGGATATGGGTGAAGTTCCTGCCGCCGGCCTCGTGGAAGATTTCGCCAGCCTCGCCTGCGATTTCCTCCAGTGTTTCCAGACAATCCGAGACGAAGCCGGGATTGAAGACGGCAATGGACCTGACCCCGTCCCTTGCCAATTGTTCGACGGTCTTGTCGGTATACGGCTGAAGCCATTCCTCCGGTCCGAACCGTGACTGGAAACAGGTCATCAGGCGGCCCTTCTGCCAGCCGAGGCGCTGTTCCAGCAGGCGCGAGGTCTTCATGCAATGGCAGTGATACGGGTCACCGTTCTTGAAATAGCTTTGCGGAATGCCGTGATAGGAGGCAATGACCACCTCCGGCTCGAAGCCGACTGTTGCCAGATGCTTTTCAATCGAACGCGCCAGCGCCTCGATATAGACCGGTTCGTCATGGTATGGAGGCACGGTGCGCACCGCCGGCTGCCAGCGCATCGCCTGCAATGCCTCGAAGAACTTGTCGTTGACGGTGGCCGTCGTGGTCGCGGAATATTGCGGATAGAGCGGGAACATGACGATACGGTCGCAACCCGCGGCCGTCATGTTGCCGAGTACGCTCCTGATCGACGGATTGCCGTAGCGCATCGCCCATTCGACATGGACATCGGGATGGCCTGACAGGCTTTCAGCCAGTTTTTCGGCCTGTGACCGGGTAAAGGTCCGCAGTGGCGATTCATTCCTTTGCGTGTTCCAGATCTTGTCATAGGCGGCACCGGATTTTTTCGGGCGGGTGTTCAACACGATGCCGTGCAGGATCGGATACCAGATGATGCGCGGCCACTCGATGACACGGCGGTCGGACAGGAATTCGCTGAGATAACGGCGCATGGACCGGTAATCGGTGGCATCCGGCGTCCCGAGATTGACAAGCAAAACACCGGTTCTGCCTATTTTGACCGGCGGATGACCGGCGGGCAGCTTGCCAACGGCCTTTGCCTCTACCGTGTCGATTTTTGTTTTCATCGCCATCGCGGATCTCCAGGTCCGTTGGTTGCCGGATTGGCGCCGGTTTTACCGGCCAGCCCGTGCGCCACTCGTTCCATTACGAAAACACCCGCCCAATCGGACGGGTGTTCAAGCATATGTGATGTCCCGACCCTAGTTTGCCGGCGGCACATTCAGCGGGGCACCGATCTTCAGCCGGTTCTTGTTGTAGCCGGGATTGGCTTCGGCGAGTTTGTTCCACATGCGGGCATCGCCATAGAACTTGCGCGAAAGATCCCAGAAATTGTCGCCTTTCCGGATCTGGTATATTTCAGCCTTCATTTCCATCTTTGCCGCGGTTGCCGCCTCTGCTTTCGGCTCTTCCTTTGCCGGTGTCTTGACCGCGGCTTCCTCTTCCTTGGCCATTTCCGCCTTCGGCTCTTCCTTTGCCATCATGGCGGCTTCGGTTATGCGGCTTCCAAGCTCACCGGGCTGGTAGGGCTGGTTGCCGGCGAGGTATTCGGCAAGCACGAGTTCAAGCCCTGGGCCGTAGTCGTAGGCATTTTGCCCGTTGGACTCGAACAGCTTGTAGCCATCACCGCCGCGGCGCATGAAATCATTGGTGACGACGCCATAGGTCCTTGCCGTGTCGATCGGCGCCCATTGACCGTTTTCCGAGACCTGGACACCGGAAATGCGTCCTTCGTTGGGCGCGACCGATGTATCAAAGGTGTAGCGCAGGCCTGCCACCTGCGGGAACCGGCCCTTGCCTTCCTCGATCTGGCTGACGCCTGATTCCAGCGATGCCACGATATCGGCCCCGGTAAGCTGGAACGTCGCAAGGGTGTTCTGGAACGGAAGGACGGTCAGCACTTCGCCCATCGTGATATCGCCGGCATCGATGGATGCACGAAGCCCGCCGCCATTCTGGATGGCGACCTGGATGCCCTGATTCTTGACGCGTGCCAGCATGGCGTCGGTGACAAGATTGCCCATTGCGCATTCGCGGGCACGGCAGTTGTCCCGGCTGCCGTCAATCGCGGCTGTGGTTTCACCAACCCGCCGGTTCTTCAGTTCCTCGATCGGTGCACCCAGTTCCTGCACGCGGGCAACAACGGCCGGGTCCTCCGCAATCGAATTGTCCAGCAGCAACGGTTCGCCGCTGGTGGAAACAACCTCGCCATTGTCATTGAAGACAACGCGGATCTCGCCAAGGTGCTTCGAATTGGAACCCGCCTGCACGATGGCTACCAGATTGCCACCGGGGCCGAGCAGAAGCGAGGGATAGGGCGGCGCACCTTCCTCGGTGTTCGACAAAAGCGTGTGGCTGTGGCCGCCGACGATGACGTCGATACCGTCAACCGCCTCGGCGATCTGCTTGTCGCGCTCCAGGCCGACATGCGACAGCAGGACAATCTTGTTGACGCCTGCCTCGGTTAATGCGGCAGCTGCATCCCGCGCGGCACTGATGTCATCGGCTATCAGGACATTGCCGCCTGGTGACGACAGTTCCGCAGTATCGTTGGCAATGACACCGATAACGCCGATCTTTTCGCCGCCGGCTTCCATGACCGTGTAGGGCTTGACCCGGTCGCCGATTTTCGAACTTGCACCGGCCAGGATATTGGCTCCGAGCACGGGGAAGCTGACCTTGTCGAGGAAAGCTGCGAGGCCTTCCTCGCCATCGTCGAACTCATGATTGCCGACCGCCATGACATCGGTGCCCATCAGGGACAGGAACTCGGCCTCGGCATCGCCCTTGTAGGTGGTGTAAAACAGCGATCCCTGAAAATTGTCACCGGCATTCATGAACAGGACGTTTTCGCCTTCAAGCGCCTTGCGGCGCTGATCGACGGCGGTCTTCAACCGGGCGGCACCACCAAAACACTTGCCTTCGCTTGCATCCTTTTCACCGCAGGTCGAACCAAAGCCGTTGATCGGTTCAATCCGGCTGTGCCAGTCGTTCAGGTGAAGGATATTCAGTGTGTAGTCTGCAAGTGCGGCATTTGCCGACATTGCAATGGCCGAAAGTGAAACTCCGGCAAGAAGCACAAGTTTGCGCATGGTAATCTCCCTGAACTTGACGATGGCCGCCTTATTGATGTGGCCGGCCTTCCATGATCCCGGGCGCCATGTTTTCACTGGTGCCGCTGGCTGGCAAGTGGGTTGGGAAAATTTTAGCGGCTCTCGTCGCGCCGATGATGGGTCAGGAAGAATAATCCCGCTCGTCGGCAATCACCTTCCCGTCATTTGGGAGGCCGCCGGGAACAACAAAGGCGACATCACCGCGCAGTTTGGTAATCTCGCGCAAAGTCGCGGCGATTGCGTCGGCATTGGGCAATATGTTTCCCTTCGCCTCGACCGAGAGCGCCATGACATCGCTGTCGTTCTTGCGCGCAACCGTGAGACGCGCACGATCAATCTCGGGGTGCCGCTTGACCAGTTCGGCGATCTGCCGGGGATCGACAAACATTCCCTTGACCTTTGTGCGCTGGTCCGCGCGGCCCAGCCATCCCTTGATGCGGAGATTTGTGCGGCCGCAAGGTGAAGGTTCCGATATGAACGCGGAAAGGTCGCCGGTCGCGAGGCGCAACATCGGGTAGGAAGGATTGAAGTTGGTGACAACAACCTCGCCCACTTCGCCTTCGGCGACCGGTATGCCGGTGCCAGGCCTGACAATTTCCACGATCAGGTTTTCATTGACGACCATGCCGTCATTGGGGTTGCCGTCGCTGTCCATCGTCTCGTGAGCGATAAGGCCGAACTCGGCAGTGGCAAAGCACTGCATGACGGATATGCCCTGTTCCCTGTATTTCTTGCGCTGGGAGGGAAACAGTGCCCCGCCGGAAACAAGGGCGCGCTTGATCGACGACAAGTCGGCACCCATGTCTTGCGCCTTTTTCATCAGGATCTTCAGGAAATCCGGTGTGCCGGCATAGGCATCGGGCTTCAGAAAAGCCGCTGCCTCAACCTGTGTCTCTGTGTTTCCAATGCCCGCCGGGAAAACCGTACAACCGAGGGCGCGGGCGCCAGTGTCGATGATGAAACCACCCGGTGTCATGTGGTAGGAAAACGCATTATGCACGATGTTACCGGGCCGCACACCGGCTGAAAAGAAGGCACGCGCCGTCTGCCAGGGGTCGATCCCCAACCCCTGCGGTTCCCATATCGGACCAGGGGACTGAAAAACCCGACTGCCCTTCAGGGCCTCGGCCGATGCAAATCCGCCGAATGGTGGGTCCTCTTTCTGAAACTCCATCAGATCGGCCTTGTGCAAAACCGGCACCGCAACGAGCGCTTCGCGGCTGTTTATTTCTGCGGGATCGATGCCGTTAAGCCATTTTGCAAGTCCGGGTGCCGAATCGAGTACCGATGCCAGAAAAACCGGCAATTTCGCAAACAGCTCACGTTCGCGCTCTTGCGGTTCGCGCACCTCTGCACTGTCGAAATATTCACTCATGGTACCCGTCATCCTTACAAAAAACTCCGTGCCGGAATGTTATGGCAAGAGCTTTTTGGAAATTGCAACATCACATTAGCGGAATCCGAAAATAAACTTCGGACTACCTGTCGCGGCAAAAAAATCGGGCAGAAACTCTGCCGGGATTGATTATCCGACGGCCTGCTGCCTCAGGAGCACAAACTGGACGCCGGCTGAATTGGTACAGTTCAGCTGATTTGTCGTCGCCAGAAGGCAGGTTGCATTGGTCGTCGTACCGCGAATTATCGAATTGATGGTCAGGTCTATCGTTCTAGCATCGCGGTGTGTGTAAGACCCTTCGGACAGTTTCTCGCCGGTGTCGGTTGCAATGGATTCAAACACGCCGGCAGCAAGTGTGGACATTGCCACCCGGTTGGCATCGACCCATGTGCCTTCAACACCTGTTGGACGCGGCGCGACCGGTCCGCGCGAATATCCGCCGCCGCTTTGGCACCCGGCAACAGCAATGGCGATTGATGCAACAACGACGGAAGCAAAGCGGTTCATGGCAATATTCCCTCAAGTATCGTCCCGCAAACAAAATGCAGGGTTTAGTGACGAAAGCAAGGCATCAGACCCTTATAAGGCTTGTCATCGTACCAGAATATTGCGGAACTGCCACGGGTCTGACAGGTCGAGATCTTCCGGGAACAGTCCTGGACGGTTTTCAAGCGGTGTCCAATCTGTGAAATACCCTTTTACAGGTCCGAGATAAGGCGACTGGATTTCCAGACAGCGGCGGAAATCCATTTCGTCGGTTTCGACAATTCCCGCTTCCGGGTTTTCCAGGGCCCAGACCATGCCGGCCAGAACCGCCGAGGTGACCTGCAGTCCCGTTGCATTTTGATAAGGGGCGAGGTCGCGGGTTTCTTCGATGGAAAGCTGCGATCCGTACCAATAGGCGTTCCTGCTGTGACCATAAAGCAGGACACCGAGTTCATCGATGCCGTCGACGATTTCGTCTTCCTCCAGAACATGCTGCACCGGTTGGGCCTTGCCTGCCGCACCGAACATTTCGTGCAGGGACAACACCGCATCATTGGCCGGGTGGTAGGCATAGTGGCAGGTCGGGCGGTAGACGACATTGCCGCCACTGTCCTTCAGCGTGAAATAGTCCGAAATCGAGATCGACTCATTATGGGTGACGAGAAATCCGTATTGCGCACCCGGTGTCGGGCACCAGGTATGGACGCGGGTATTTGCGCCCGGCTGCCGCAGATATATCGCCGCGCAGCAGCCGCTGTCGTGTTCCATTGCATTGTCGGGTTTCCAGGTTTCATGCGTTCCCCAGCCCAATTCGGCCGGCTGGAGCCCTTCGGATACAAATCCCTCAACCGACCAGGTGTTCCAGAACGCGTTGAGCGGTTTGGGGCTTTTGGCTCTTTGGGTGTCCCGCTCGGCAATGTGGATACCCTTGACGCCGGCACGTTTCATCAATTGCGCCCAGCCGGTGCGATCTCCGGCAGCCGGCTCGGCAAAGTCGAGATCTGTTGCCTGCGCGATATCGACCAGGGCCTTTTTTGCAAACCACGAAACCATTCCGGGATTGGCGCCGCAACAGGATACCGCGGTTGTTCCACCCGGATTGGCCCGTTTTTCCCGTTGTACGGCTTCACGCAACGCATAATTGGTTCGAGAGGCCATGGGTGCGGTTTCATCGAAATAGAAGCCCAGCCAGGGTTCAACCACGGTATCGATGTAGAGGACGCCGATCTCGCGGCAGAATTTCATCAGGTCGAGCGATGACGTGTCGACCGACAGATTGACGCAAAATCCCTGGCCTTCGCCCTCGGTCAACAACGGACCAAGCAGGTCACGGTAGTTGGTCTGCGTGACCGCCCCACGGATGAAGCGGATGCCGCGTTCGTCAAGCTCTGACGTGTCAGCCTGGCGTGGATCGATAACCACAATGCGGCTCCTGTCAAAATCGAAATGGCGTTCGATCAACGGCACGGTTCCGCGCCCGATGGACCCGAAGCCGATCATGACGACGGGGCCGGATATGGTTGCATAAACAGGGAAATCAGTTGGTGTCATAGGTGCTCATCCCGATATCAAAATGTCAAATCGTGCCGTCTTCCATGGCCGCCAGTTCGTCAATCAGCCGCTCGATGACAGACAGGCCCTTGCTCCAGAAGCCGGGATCCGACGCATCGAGACCAAATGGCTTGAGCAACTGGCTGTGGTGCTTGGTGCCACCTGCTTTAAGCATCTCGAAGTATTTTTCCTGAAAACCGCCTTCGGCGTTTTCATAGACGGCATAGAGTGAATTCACCAGACAGTCGCCAAAGGCATAGGCATAAACGTAGAACGGCGAATGGATGAAGTGGGGAATATAGGTCCAGTAGACTTCGTAACCGGGGTTGAGAATGACCGCCGGACCGAGGCTTTCCCTTTGAACATCGAGCCAGTGCTGTGCAATCTGGTCGGCGGTCAGTTCGCCGTTTCGCCTTTCGCCGTGAATCCTGCGCTCGAACTGGTAGAATGCAATCTGCCGCATCACCGTGTTGATCATGTCTTCGGCTTTCTGGGCAAGCATGGCCTTGCGCCCGCGCCTGTCTTTCGTGCGCTTGAGAAGGGACTGGAAAGTCAGCATTTCGCCGAATACCGATGCGGTTTCGGCCAGGGTCAGCGGTGTTGAAGCCATCAACGCACCCTGGCCAGCAGCAAGCACCTGGTGGACGCCGTGGCCAAGTTCATGGGCAAGCGTCATGACGTCACGTGGTTTGCCCATGTAGTTCAACAAAACATAGGGATGCACCGAGGGTACGGTCGGGTGAGCGAAAGCACCCGGCGCCTTGCCCGGACGTGATGGCGCATCAATCCACTGCTTGTCGAAGAACCGGCGCGCGATGTCAGCCATCTGCGGATCAAATCCGTGGTAGGCGGACAGCACCGTGTTTCGAGCCTCGCTCCAGGATATCAATTCCTCGGTACTTTCGGGCAGCGGTGCATTGCGATCCCAGTAGTTGAGCTTGTCCATGCCAAGCCAACGCGCTTTCATGGCGTAGTAACGGTGGGAAATGCGCGGGTAGGATTCGGTGACGGCGCTGGTCAGCGCATCAACGACTTCGCGTTCGACCCGGTTGGCCAGGTGACGGGAATCGGCGATATCCTTGAATCCCCGCCAGCGGTCGGAAATTTCCTTATCCTTGGCAAGCGTGTTGGAAATCAGTGTAAAAATGCGCAGGTTTTCGCTGAAGGTGGCCGACAGCGCTTGTGCCGCGGCTTTGCGTTTTTCCGGTTCGCGGGCGACAAGCTGGTTCAGGGCCGGCTCAATCGTCAGCAGTTCGCCGCCGATATCAAAGCGCAACGCAGTCATCGTCTCGTCGAAAAGCCGGTTCCAGGCGGCATGCCCGGTCAGTGACTTTTCATGGAACAACTGCTCGATGCGGTCTTCAAGCTGATAGGGCTTGTCCTTGCGCAGATCCTCGATCCATGGCCGGTACCGGGCAAAATCGGGATCCGCGGCAAAAGCCTTTTCGATTTCGTCCGAGCCGATCTTGTTCAGTTCAAGCGGAAAGAAAAGCAGGCAGGTGCTGGCATCTGTCAGTTTCTGCTGCACGTCTCCGTAGAATTTGGCGCGTTCGGGATCAGAGGTGTCGCCGGCATAAATCAGGCTTGCGTATGAGGCTATTCGACCGAACTTTTCCTCGATTGTCTCATAGTCGCCGATGGCCCTGCCAAGGCCGCCGGTGCCGGTCTTGGCCGCAGCACCTGCAAGCTTGCCCTTCCAGTTGCGCTCGAAGTCCGCCGCATCGCCGATTGCGGTGACGAGATCATCCTTCAGTTCCGGTGAATCCATTGCCGGATAAAGATCCGCCAGGTTCCACTCGGGAAGCTGTTCGGATTGCGTGGTTGTTGCGCCGGTCTTTTTGGCCGGGGCTTTCAATTTCGAGGAATTGACGGTGATGGGAGAAAACTGGCTCATTTGCGGTTCCGGCGTGGGTTTTTCAAGTTGTGCGGGGGCTGTATTAACCGGCCGTTAACCGGATTTGTTGGGCGATCCTTTATTTTCCTGTGTCATCTTGAAACGGATGATCTGACCGATCGAAGTATTTTTCGCGAGGAATAATGGCTGCAACAGTCCTTATCGTCGATGACGATCCGGTTCAACGCCGTTTGCTTGAAGCCGCAGTTGTAAAATTTGGCCACACGCCGATCACTGCCGCCGACGGTGAGGCCGCGCTGTCGATCTTGAAGGGCGGCAACTCCGCCGATGTCGGTCTCGTCATTCTCGATCTGATGATGCCCGGGCTGAACGGGATGCAGGTTCTGGAGTGGATGCGGGCCAACGGAATCCTTGTGCCCGTCGTTGTGCAGACAGCGCAGGGCAGCATCGATACCGCGATTACCGCGATGCGCTCCGGAGCTTTCGATTTTGTCGTCAAACCGGTGGCACCCGAGCGGCTGCGCATTACGATCGACAACGCATTGAAGGTCTGCGAGCGCGAAGGAACGGTAAAGAAAATCCGCAAGCAGAAATCAGATGATGTCCTGACATTCGACGACATCGTGACCCAGAGCGCCTCGATGGAACGTGTGCTGCGCCTGGGACGCAAGGCTGCCGCGTCCGAAATACCGATATTGATCGAGGGAGAGTCCGGCGTCGGCAAGGAGTTGGTGGCGCGGGCAATTCGCGGAGGCAGTGATCGCAGCAACAAGCCGTTTGTCACGGTCAATTGCGGGGCCATTCCCGACAATCTGGTCGAAAGCATCCTGTTTGGTCATGAAAAGGGATCGTTTACCGGTGCGACCGAAAGGCATGTCGGCAAGTTTGTCGAAGCTGACGGTGGAACGCTGTTTCTCGATGAGGTTGGCGATCTGCCGCTTGACGCGCAAGTAAAGCTTTTGCGGGCGGTTCAGGAGGGTGAAGTCGACCCGGTCGGCGGCAGGAAATCGATCAAGGTCGATATCCGGCTGATATCGGCGACACACCGCGATCTCATCCAGCGTGTCCGCGACGGCAAGTTCCGCGAGGACCTTTACTACCGGCTCAACGTGTTTCCCATCCATGTTCCGCCGCTGAAGGATCGCCGTGACGATATTCCCATGCTTGTCCGCCATTTTGTGTCCCGTTACGGCCGCGCCAAGGCGGGATCGCCGGTAAACGGTGTCTCCAAAGAAGCCCTGGCTATGCTTACGGCCTATGATTGGCCGGGCAATATCCGGCAATTGGAGAACGCCGTGTTCCGTGCGGTCGTGCTTGCTGACGGTCCGGTCCTGTCACCGGACGAGTTTCCGCAGATCAGGGCGCAGGTCGAAGGGATCGATATTCAGGTGGAAAAAAACTCCGCTGCCGAGGGCATATCGCTTAGCGAGGCCTTTGAACTGCTGGAAGCGCTGCCGGAGAACAGCGGCAGGGAAAATGCCGCAACCACTGAAACCAGCGCTGCGGGAGGCCGGCACATCGACACCCTCGATGAAAAGGGCGACATGAGAACACTCGAGGATGTCGAACTGGAAATGATCCAGTTTGCCATCGAATTCTATGACGGGCAAATGAGCGAGGTTGCCCGCAAACTGGGAATCGGCCGGTCAACACTTTACCGCAAGATGCGTGACTACGGCATCGATCCGGACAGTCAAAGGTCGCAAAAACTCGCCGGTTGACCTGTCGCAGACTGCATCGCGGATATCCACACCCGTCACGATACCATTGGTGACCCTGTATACCCTGTGTTAAGCATAAGCTGGGATAGTCCTTCCAGTCAGCATGTTGCCATGGTGTGACCGCATTTTTCGCCGAAAAAAACAATCCGAATGTTGATCGAGGACATGTGATCAGCCGGAATTTGCGGTACAAGCCACAGGGACAGGTTAGCCTCAGGGCCGGGAATTTGAACAGTAACAGAACCACATCAACGGCGGTGTTGCGCGCCCGTAACGGCATAATGCGGTATGTTGCAGCCGTACTTGCCGCCATTGTTATCGCCGGTGCCTATGCGCCATCGGCCGTTGCTGAAACCCGGACGCTGAAGCTGTACTACCTGCACACCAAGGAACGCGCAGAGATCACCTACAAGAAAAACGGCCGTTACCTGCCGGATGGTCTTCGAAAGCTGAACCGGTTCCTGCGTGACTGGCGGCGCAACGAACCGACAAAGATGGATCCGCAACTGTTTGATCTGGTTTGGGAAGCCTACCAGAAGAGCGGTTCGCGCGATTACATCCACGTTATTTCCGGCTACCGGTCCCCGGCGACCAACTCGATGCTACGCAAACGCGGGCGCGGAGTTGCGAAGAAAAGCCAGCACATGCTCGGCAAGGCGATGGATTTTTACCTTCCCGATGTGAGCCTGAGCAAGTTGCGTGCAATCGGCCTAAAGATCCAAGGTGGCGGTGTCGGATACTATCCACGCTCCGGATCGCCGTTTGTTCATCTCGATGTCGGAAGCGTTCGCCATTGGCCGCGCATGAACCGCCAGCAGTTGATGGCCATGTTTCCTGACGGAAAAACGCTGCATATGCCAAGTGACGGCAAGCCGTTGCCGGGGTACAATACCGCGCTGGCGAACTACAAGAAGCGCAAGAGCGGCAGCAGTACGGTTTCGGTTGCATCAGCATCGTCAGCCCTGTCCGGCGGGCGCGACGACGATCGCGGTTTCCTCGCCACCCTGTTTGGCGGCGGCCGCGATGAAGAAGAAGAAAACGCCAGCGATTTCCAGACGGCGTCAAAAGGCAATGATGAGGTCATAAAGCCGGCAAAATCCGTTCCCGAGCCCAGGAAATCCGAACCTCCGCCGGTCGAAACGCTTATTGCCTCGCTGCCCACTGGCAAGATACCCCTTCCTGCGGCGGCCCCGCGCCCGCAGCGTGATGTCGGACCCGCGGCGGATCAGGCAGCACCCGCCGATCAGGGTACAATCGTCGTGGCCGACATTCCGGTGCCTTCGCGCCGCCCGGCTTACACCGCAGTCCCGTCCGCAGCAGAAAACAAGACTGAAGACATGATTGCCGCCCTTGTCAGGGATGCCGAGAGCCGGAAGAACGAGGAAGCGGTCTATGTTACGGCACTTGCTCAGGAGCTGTCGAAAACCGAAGCACTCGCCGGCAGGGTACTGGCTTCGACGGAAAGCGCCTCCAGCGCCCGCAACGCATTGCGCGGCACGCAGGCGCCGGATCCGGGCGAAGATGGTGGCCCGGCCGTCAAGTCAGGCCGCGTAACACACAGAAATCTGGCTTTGCCGGAAATGGTGCCGGCACCGGAAGAACGTGGCGCCACGGCCAAAAAGTCCGGACGGCTCAAACCTGCCATTGTCATGGCAAGCGCGAATACCGGCCAGCAGGCAAGCAAGATCCGGCTTCAGCAGTCAGCATTCGTGGATAGCGGGGTGCGTGTCGCGCCGAAAATGGCGAAGCCGGAATCTGCCGATGTTATGCCCGAGACAGGTCCGGTCGTTGTCCCGGTGAGCAAAGACAAGGCAATATGGGCATTCCGCGCCAGCCATGTTCCCGATATCAAGAGCACATCGACGCTGGCGCAGTCGGCCATTCGCGCGCAACCAACAACGGTCTACAAGCTCGGATTTGGCGATGTGCCAAATGAGAGCGATGCCCACAGGTTCACCGGCAAGGCGGTGACCTTCCTGTCGATCGCCAAATTCACGGCGACAAACTAGCGCCAGGATCCATTCATTTGATCGGCGGCAATGGCCGGACCGAGGCCATTTTCAAGAACCACTCACTTGTTCCAAAATTGCAGGAGCCTCCTTGCTTGGAGGCAAACCGAACTTACGCTGGTAATCGCGGCTAAAATGCGTGGGGCTTTCGTAGCCGACTTCGAAACTTGTCGATGACACGCTGTGTCGTCCCGCTCGCAACAGGTCACGGGCGGTGATCATGCGAAGATCTTTTTGATATTGCAGAGGGGTGGTTCCCGTGACGAGCTTGAAGTGTCCGTGAAAGGACGATTGGCTCATCCCCGCAGACTGTGCAAGTTCGGCGACTGACAAGGGTTGGCAAAATTCCGTTCTGATTTTCATGATCGCTTTAGCCACGCGGCTTGCATGGCTGTCGATAGCCAACAGGTTGCGCAGCATGTCGCCTATGGGCGACATCAGAAGACGGAAATGGATTTCGCGCAGGATGGATGGACCCAGAACCTGAGCATCCAAGGGGCGGTCCACCAGGGCAAGATATCGAGCAAGCGTTTCGATCAGGGACGGTTCTGCGCGGCCTGCCGACAAGGAACGAGCGCTCGGGGCCTCGTCCGAATGAGAGCCGACCTGTTCGTAAAGGCTCCTCACCATGCCAAGCTCCAGCGAAATGATCAGCGCCAGGTAAGGTTTGTCCGCAGATGCAGCGGTTATCTTCGACTGGACAGGAAGATCGTGGCTGACTACCAGGGCATCGCCCGCGTGCAGCTTGACCGTTTGATCACCGATGTTTGTTTCTTTCGCTCCTTGAAGGATCAGGCAGACCACCGGATTGTAAACGACGGCTTCGAACTGGCTGACTTGCCTGGTCCGCAGGACAATCAGGTTTGGCAAGAGCGCATCGTCTTTCTGCACCGTTCTTTCCCAATAGGCTAATGCCGGGTCAATCAGATCGCTGGCTTGCAATGCGGTGTCCTCCTATGCCTCTCACTAGCATCCCGGTGCGATCAATGCATCCAAAACTCTTGAGATTTGGAAGAATTGATGGATATTTTGGAGAAAGTGGCAGGCGGATTATCCGTAGCCTCGCTAGGTTGAACTCAACGCGACCCAGCAGACGGAGAAGGTATGACCACCATTCAGTACACATTTCCCCTGAACGAGCGGACCGAAATCCCAGCCGTTGGTTTTGGAACCTATCTGGTTTCCAATGAGGCTGCTCCAGCAGCGGTTCAGGCTGCCATCGGGATCGGCTATCGCCATGTCGACACGGCTGCTGGCTACCAGAACGAAGAAGGCGTCGGCGCTGGCATCCGGGCCGGGCTGGCCGCGTCGGCGCTTGCGCGTGAGGATATCTTTGTGACCACCAAGCTTTGGCCTGGAAACCCGGCATGGGGCGATCCGCCGAAAACCGGCGAGCAAACGATCGCAGAATGTCAGGCAAGCCTGGAACGGCTGGGGCTCGACTATGTCGATCTCTACCTCATTCATGCGCCCTATGGAGGCCCTGAGCGCGTTGCTCAATGGCAGGCGTTGGTGGATTTGCTGCGAGCGGGGAAGGCCCGATCAATCGGTGTGAGCAATTTCAACCGGTCTCATCTCGAAGAAATCAAGGCGGCAGGACTTACGATGCCGGACGCGAACCAGATCGAGCTTCACCCCTGGTCGCAAAAGCAGGATCTCCTTGCTTACATGGCTGACCATCGGATTGCGCCCATCGCCTACAGCAGCCTGGTTCCGCTTTCGACCTGGCGCGTTGAAGGGGGCCAGGACAGTGCAAAGACCGAGGAGATGAGGCGCGATGGCGGCATATTTGCCGAAATGGCGAAGAAATATGGCGTGACCGATGCCCAGTTTTTGCTCCGCTGGGGCGTGCAGAACGGATATGCCGTGCTGCCAAAGAGCCTGAACCCCGAGCGCATGCGGCAGAACATCGACCTTGCCGGATTCAAGATCGACGATGAAGATATGGCGACAATCCGAACAATGGATCGCGGGGATGGCGTGGCCTGGGCCACGGGCGATCCGAGCACTGCTGTCTAGGCTGCGGCACATTTGGCGAAGCTCGCCGTGCTCTGCAGAACTCAAGGAGTTTGATCTGTTCTGATGGATTCCGTTGCCGACCTCAACCATTGGATGATGACCGAGGGGCGCTGCTCGGGCGACCCCATCGAAGTCGTGTCATATTTCTGTTCATCGTTGAGAAGAGCTGGTGTTCCCCTGTGGAGGGTCAACATTGGCCAGCGCTTTGCCAATCCACTGCTCATTGCCTGGGGAGTGGTTTGGACGCCCGAGGGCACCGAAACCTACGACGTTACGCATGCGCGAATGCTCACCGACGGTTATGTCGGCAGCGCATTTGAATACATTCTGGAAAATCAGCGCCCGCTACATAAAAGCCTGCGCAAGCTCGACACAAAGAAAGATCATATCTCATACATTGAATTCGCAGAGGCAGGGGGTACCGACTACTACGCCACCCTGCTGGACTACGGCGACGGCTCGCAACACGGTTGTACATTCGCAACCCAGGACCCTAACGGCTTTGCGCCTGATCACCTTGAACTGATCGAGGCGGCCAAATCGGGCCTGGCGTGTGCGCTTGAGCCTGTCACGATGCGAAAGTCCACCCAAAGCCTTTTGCGTACATACTTGGGTACAGGTCCTTCCGAAGCGGTCTGGAACGGCACTATCCAACGTGGTGAACGCAAGACGCTTGAGGCCGTCGTGATGTTCACTGATCTTCGAGGCTTCACCGCGCTTTCCGAAGGCTCGACCGAAGAAGAAATCCTTAACGCGCTTGACGGCTATTTCGAAGTGGTCGTGCAGTCCGTTGAGGAAAAGGGCGGTGACGTTCTGAAGTTCATGGGCGACGGTATCCTATCGGTCTTCGTTATTCAGAGCGACCGCGAGCGCAATCACAAGTGTAGACAGGCTGCACTTGCGGCAATGAGTGTGCTCACGGAGCTTGCCGCACTCAACCAAACCCGTACCAACGCCGGTCAGCTGCCGCTCGACATAGGAATTGGCATCAACGCAGGCCAGGTCAGTTACGGCAACATCGGCAGCCCGGGCAGACTTGACTTCACGGTGCTGGGAAGCGCGGTAAATGTCGCCAGCAGGATCGAGGGCCTGACAAAAACAGTCGGTGGCCGGGTGCTTGCAACCTCCACGGTAGCGGAAGCTGCCCCTGACTTGTTTGCTGCACGCGGGCGCCACAGGGTGCGCGGGCTAAATCATCCAATCGACATCTATGGACTTATCGAAGCCACGCTTGAACCGAATAGCAGCCAATAATTTTGACAGGGAGTTTCTGCAAAGCGCGAAATGACCATTCTTGAGACGCCTTGAATTTTCGCGTGTGCGAAACCAGACATAGGGGCAGATCGCTTTGGTCGCTTCGTCGGCATACCGGCCATGCGCAACTTTTTCGATCCAGATCTGGTTCAGGATGTGATTCAAGCGGGCCGGAGGCCCTGGTCATGTCTGGTCACTCACTGCCGGCTCACAAAATCCCGATTGGAGCGCATCAAACCCGATCACGCCAAGGATTTTTCCAAGACCCTGCGCCAGCGACGTCAAAGGATAGAAATCGTGTTTGCAAAACTGAAAGACTGGCGGCGCATGGCATCACGAAACGACCGCTGTGCAGATACCTTCATGCCGGCAATCTCAATCGCGGTCCAATTCGACAGCCAGACCCGGTGCACGGTACATGCCTTTCATGGCAAGACCTGACGTTCGGCCTCAGCACAGGCCCGCATCGTCATCCACGGAATAGGCGGAATACCTTTGGATCGACGCAGGAGGCCGAGAGGAGGCCGCCCCAAAGTGCTCCGGGAATGCCGGGGCTCGCCACGTCCTGTCCCGCAAGGTAAAGGCCGGGGATCGGCGTTTTTGCCCGCAGCGCGTCGCACATGACACGCTCCGGGGTCACGTCGAGTCCGTAGAACGCCCCCTCCCTATGTCCGGTGAAGCTGACGGTTGAAAGCGGCGTTGCCAGTTCCCGATACACCACAAGCTTCGCGAGATCGGGAAAGTAGCGCTCGAATTGTTCCATCAATGTGTCTTCGGCGCGGCGCTTGAAGTCGGCGTAGTCGTCGCCGCGCTCTGCGGCGGGCTGGTCTGCCCATCTGGCGACCGTAGCCCAGTCGGCCCAGACCAAGAGTTGGCCCATGTGTTTCTGCCGCGGGCCCGGGTCATGCGCAGCGTTCTTGAGCGAGCCAAAGGAGGCGACCATGCAGGGCGAGGCTTCATCAGGCGCATCCGTCCAGACAACATCAGCCTCCCCAGTGGGGAAGAACCAATGGTTCGCCTTTGTGGCTCCGGC
>JAHEGF010000049.1:0-10623 GCA_024645155.1 Phyllobacteriaceae bacterium
CTTTACCGACAGGGGATAGGCTTCGTAGGGATCGATGTCGGCGTAAGCGACCCGATTAGCAATGGCATCAAGTTGATCGGTGGAAGCCGGTTCATGCAGCTGCATGCTGTTGTGTGCAACTTCGGTTTGACCGTCATCGCCGGCTGGTTTCGGACCATCGTTTCGATGGGAATTGTTGTCGCCAAAGGAGGGGACAGGCCGTCGGAACGGTTCTCGATCTTCATGGGCTGAATTCGTCATCCATGAATTTTACCACACCGAAAGATGCTCGCCGGGACAGATAAATGAACAGCGTATCACCAAGAGAAAGGTGGGCTAAAGGGTAGTTCAATATCAATGCGGTTCTATTAACATAACAATTTCATATGATTAAAGAAATTGCTGGTGCCGCTTACGTGACTCGAACACGTGACCCCATCATTACGAATGATGTGCTCTACCAACTGAGCTAAAGCGGCATGCAGACATCGTAGCCAAATGCCTGAAATAGTGAGCGGGTGATAACGGCATCATGGCGTCATTTCAAGACACATTTCAAGTCGCATCTGCATGGCCAACCGGACTCCGGTATCTGACTGCCTTGCAGAAATACGACTAACGTTGGATGCCGGGAAGTGAGAAATTTTCCGATGATCGCATCGATCCGGTAGACTCCCGGTATTTGTGCTGTAAGATTTGCTGTTTCGAACCCGCAAAAATTTGCATTTCAAGTCTCGGGAGGACTATTGATGTCGGAAGTGAGTATGGTCGTAAATGGCCGCAAAGTTTCAGGGTCGGTGGAAGACAGAACGCTTCTCGTCCACTTTCTCCGCGATAATCTGGGGCTCACCGGAACCCATGTCGGATGCGATACTTCGCAATGCGGTTCCTGTGTCATTCACGTCGATGGCAAGGCGGTCAAAGCTTGCACGATGCTTGCAGCGCAGGCTTCCGGTTCGACCATAACCACCATCGAAGGCCTTGCCGATGGCGCAAGCCTGCATGTCGTGCAGGAAGCGTTCAAGGAACATCACGGGCTGCAATGCGGTTTCTGCACGCCGGGAATGATCATGGCGGCTGTCGACATGATCAACCGTCATCCCGGTGGCCTCGACGAGGCGACCGTGCGCGCAGAACTTGACGGCAACATCTGCCGCTGCACCGGCTACCACAATATTGTCAAAGCGATCCTTGCAGCTTCCAAAAAGATTAAGAGTTCCAGCGCAAGAAAGAAAAAGGCAGCCTGAACAGACGTAACAACAAAACCGGAATGCGCGCCGCGACGGCAGCGCCCGGTGCAATCAGCTGAGGAGGAATGTCATGGGAATGGAAGGAATTGGCGCCCGGGTGGCGCGAAAGGAAGACAAGCGGTTCATTACGGGTGCGGGCAGGTACACCGACGACATGGTTGTGCCGGGAATGAAACACGCAGCGTTCGTGCGCAGTCCGCATGCCCACGCGGCGATCAGGAAAATCAATATCAAGGCCGCCATGGCCATGCCGGGCGTGATTGCCGTCCTCAATGGCAAGGAACTGAAAGCTGACGGTATCGGCAATATCATCTGCGGCTGGATGATCCATTCCAAGGATGGTTCGCCAATGAACATGGGCGCGTGGTCGCCGCTGGCCACCGATACGGTGCGCTATGTCGGGGATGCGGTTGCCATCGTGGTTGCAGATACCAGGGCCCAGGCACGCGATGCCGCCGAAGCAGTCGAGGTGAGCTACAAGGTAAAGAAGGCAGTGATCGATCCGGTTTCGGCTCTCGATCCCAAGGCTCCGCAGATCCATCCGGAAGCTGCAAACAACCTGATCTACGATTGGGAACTTGGCGATGCCGCAGCCGTTGACGCGGCCTTCAAGAAGGCGGCGCATATCACCAAGATGGATGTCGTCAACAATCGCCTTGTGCCCAATGCCATGGAGCCACGGGCGGCACTTGGCCACTATGACAAGGCAGAGGACCACTACACCTGCTGGACAACCAGCCAGAACCCGCATGTCGCCCGTCTTGTCATGAGCGCATTTTACAATGTCGCTCCGGAAAACAAGCTGCGCGTCATCGCACCCGATGTCGGAGGCGGCTTCGGGTCGAAAATTTACATTTATCCCGAGGAACTGACCTGCCTGTGGGCGTCAAAGAAAACCGGCGTTCCAGTCAAATGGGTTGCCGAGCGCACCGAAAGCTTCCTGACGGATGCCCACGGCCGCGACCATGTTTCGACGGTTGAACTGGCTTTCGACGCGAAAAACAACATGACGGCGTTGAAGGTCGACACCATCGCCAATCTCGGCGCATACATGTCTCTTTTCTCGTCATCGGTTCCGACATATCTTTATGCGACGCTGTTGTCTGGCCAGTACAAGATTCCGGCGATCCATGCCAATGTCCGCACCGTCTATACCAACACCACGCCTGTCGATGCATATCGCGGCGCGGGCCGGCCGGAGGCGTGTTTTCTGGTCGAGCGCGTCGTCGAAACCGCTGCCAGGGAGCTTGGCGTCAGTCCGGCCGATCTGCGGCGGCAGAACTTCATCAAGGAGTTTCCCTATCAGACACCGGTAATCATGGCTTATGATGCCGGCGATTTCGATGCGTCACTGGATGCGGCAATGGCGGCAGCGAAGTATGAAACATTCGAACGCCGCCGTTCCACCGCAGCCAAGAAGGGCAAACTTCGCGGTATTGGCATGAGCTGTTACATCGAGGCCTGCGGCATTGCGCCATCCGCTGCGGTCGGTTCGCTGGGCGCCGGTGTCGGTTTGTGGGAATCCGCAGAAGTACGGGTCAATGCGGTCGGCAGTGTCGAGATCCTGACCGGGTCTCACAGTCACGGTCAGGGCCACGAGACGACCTTTGCGCAACTGGTCGCAGACCGGTTCGGTGTTCCGATGGACTCCGTCTCCATCGTTCATGGCGACACCGACAAGGTACAGATGGGTATGGGCACATACGGATCACGATCGGGTGCTGTTGGCATGTCCGCCATCGTCAAGGCCCTCGACAAGGTGGAGGAGAAAGCCAAGAAAATTGCTGCCCATCTGCTTGAAGCCGACGAGGGCGATATCGTCATCGAGAACGGTGAATTGAAGGTTGCGGGCACTGACAAGGCGGTCCCGTGGTTCCAGATGGCGCTTGCGGCCTACACGGCGCACAATCTGCCGTCGGGCATGGAGCCCGGTCTCAAGGAGGGTGCCTTCTACGACCCGACAAACTTCACCTTCCCGGCGGGTTGCTATATTTGCGAGGTCGAGGTTGATCCCGAAACCGGATCGACGGAGATCGTGCAGTTTGTCGCCGCCGACGATTTCGGCAACATCATCAACCCGATGATTGTCGAAGGTCAGGTCCACGGTGGCGTAGCGCAAGGGATCGGTCAAGCGCTGCTTGAAGGTGCCCACTACGATGAAAGCGGACAGCTGCTGACAGCAAGCTACATGGATTACACCATGCCGCGTGCTGACAATCTGCCTTCTTTTAACGTGTCGACAACAACAACCGCTTGCCCTTCAAATCCGCTGGGTATCAAGGGATGCGGCGAGGCAGGAGCGATTGGGTCGCCACCGGCGGTCATCAACGCGATTACCGATGCAATCAACAACAACAACCTGTCCATGCCGGCAACATCCGGCAAGGTATGGGCAGCGATCCGTTCTGCATAAGGAGGAGGAAAAATCATGTATGAAGTAACCTATCATCGAGCCTCTTCTGTTTCGGAAGCGGTGAAACTTGCCAAAGCGGGCGAAGATTCCAAGTTCCTTGCAGGCGGCATGACGCTGATACCGGCGATGAAGACCAGGCTTGCAGCTCCGTCCGACGTTGTCGATTTGCGCCATGTCAAGGAAATCAGGGGCATCAAGGTTTCCGGCAAGAAGGTCACGATCGGTGCGGGGACAACCCACGCCGATGTTGCCGGCAATGCTAAGCTAGTCAGGGTTTGTCCGGCGATTTGCAAGCTCGCTTCGTCGATCGGCGATCCTCACGTTCGCCACATGGGAACAATCGGTGGTTCGATTGCGAACAATGATCCGGCAGCCGACTATCCGGCAGCCATGTTGGCACTCGATGCAACGATCATCACCAACAAGCGTGCGATCTCGGCGGCGCGGTTCTTCAAGGGACTGTTCGAGACGACGTTGAAGGACGGTGAAATCATCAAGGAAGTGCAGTTTACGGCGCCGGCAAAATGCGGTTACGCGAAATTTCCGAACCCCGCTTCCCGTTATGCCATGACCGGAGTGTTTGTCGCAAAAGGCAAGGAAGTCCGCGTTGCTGTTACCGGTGCCGGAGATGACGGCGTGTTTCGTGCCAAGGCACTGGAAAAAGCACTGGAAAGAAAATTTGATGCTTCCGCACTCGACGGTGTTTCGGTCTCCGCTTCAAACATGATGTCGGATATCCATGCCTCGGCCGAGTATCGGGCGAACCTGGTTGTGGTGATGGCCAAGCGCGCGGTAGCCGCCGCCAACGCCTGATCTTTAGGTTGCATGCAGATCAATGACGGGGCCTCTTCAGGCCCCGTTTTCTATCCCAATTCGATTGAGCGTAATCGCGCCGCTTCCACCGCATCCGCGACAAGGTTTTTGAGCCGCTCATCCCCCATGAGTATATTCAGGGCAGCTGCAGTGGTACCGTTTGGACTTGTCACTTGTTCGCGCAGTTTTGCCGGCGGGGTATCGCTCTCAAATGCAAGGCATGCCGCGCCATAGACGGTTTGCATCGCCAGGGTGGCCGCTGTTTCTGCAGGCAAACCGGCGGATTCTCCGGCCGCAGCCAGGCATTCCATGAAGTAAAAGACGTAGGCCGGTCCGGACCCGGACACCGCTGTCACGGCGTCCATGAGTCCTTCATCATTGATCCACTCGACACGGCCATTGGCACCCAGCAGGTTCGATATTTCCTGCCTGGCCGCATTGCTGGTGTGGGCATTTGCATACAGCACCATCATGCCCTTGCCGATCGCCGCCGGCGTATTGGGCATACAGCGAACAACGGGTGTCTTTGCACCAAGGATGCTTTCGATGATTCCGATATTGGTTCCGGCGGCGATGCTCATACAGGTCGCGCCAGCTTGGGCGAATCGCCGGTAAACTGGTAAGACATCGGTCATGATTTGCGGTTTGACCGCAAAGACCACCAGCGACGGATCAAACCCGCCGGGGATCTGGTCCGGATCCTCAACTGCAGTGACACCAAGTTCCATCGCCCGCGATCGCAGCGCCTCGGCCGGTTCTACGACAGCCACATCCGAACGTTCGGCCACGCCCTTCGAAATCCAGGCGTGCAGCATGGCGTATCCCATGTTGCCACATCCGGCCAACACCAGTCTGGTCATGCAATTTCCCTCTTCGGCTTACATTCGCCGGAACCTACAACGCTTGGGCCGAACCGGCAAAGCGTTCGTCGAGAGATCGGAGAAACTCAGTTTTCTTCGGCGTTGCGATACTGTTCGTTGATATAGCCGAATTCGCCCATTACGCGGCCAAGGCCGACAAGTACTGGATAGGAAGCAACCGTCAGGGAGTTTCCTTGCAACAATGCTGCTCCGGCGCGAAGCGGAGATGCGAGAAGCAATGCCGCGCTTTTTGCTAGGGTGCGTAGACCACCGAACAACTCGCCCGACCGGCGTTTCTTCTCTACAAGGGTGGAGATGACGCCGTTCCGCAATCCCCGGGTCCTGATCCAGTCCGGTTCGGTACGGCGCGATGGCATGGTCTCACGAACTACCGTTTCGGCACACCAGGCAAGAGTGAAGCCGGCCTGTGCACAGCGGCTCAAAAAATCTGCATCGCCCCCACCCATGAAATTGAACTTCGGATCAAGATAGGGAAACGGCATGGTCTCGAGTACGGATTTCCGCAAACTGAGGTTGCCAGACGAGTACAGAGTATCGACCACGCCGGATCGCGTGTAGGGCGGTCTGAATACCGGATGTTTTTCCCATTTCTGCAGGCCGGGATCTTCAAACACAGGAACTTGCGGCCCGCCGACAATATCAGCACCATAAAGTTCTGCAGCTTTGACGTGGTTTTCCAACCAGTCCTGATCGGCCAGCTCATCATCGTCAATTACGATCAGCTGCCGGAATGACCGAAACCTCTGCATCGCCGTCAACCATCCCGCGTTGTATGCGTGGCAATTGCCGCGCTGATGCGCGATGATGACGTATCCATTGAGTTCTCCGCCTTCAAATACCGGCTTTGCCGCTGCAGCCCCGGCCTGGCCGCCAGCGTCGTTTTCCATGACGATAACGGCGAACTGCCGCTTTGTATTCTGCACCTTTAGGGAGGAGAGGGTGGCCAGAAGATGCTCCGGACGTTTGAATGTCGGTAGCGTCACCACCACTTCAGCATCAAACTTTCCAGCTTCTGGCGAAGCAGCAAAGATCGAGATTGTTTCCGGTTGTGGTTCGGTCAGCATGAACAGGTATCCGTAATTGGTCGCACAGCTTACCCGAACCGGATTTAAGGCTGCGTTAAGCCATGTCTTGATCTGGCGGATTTGCAGCCGGTAACTTCGCTGGCTTAATCAAGATTTCATCCAATCTTGGTAAGGTGCTAGCCAAGGTAGGCATGATGCATCTGGTATTTGTGACATCGATCGTTCCGGACGGGGCGCCCGCGACAGGCTACGAGATTGCCAATGAGGCTGTTATCTCGTCGCTGCGGCGTGCCGGCGTCCGTATGACAATCCTGGGATTTACCTGGCCCGGATCCAGGCCGTCAGACTTGGAAAACACGATCGTTCTCGGGTCAGTCGATGTGCGCACGGACAACGCTTCGGGCCCGCAGAAAGCCCGGTGGGTCGCAAATGCCATCCGTCTCGGGCTGCCCGTCACCTGCGCGAAACTGCGCGTTGTCGAGCCCGGCGAAGTCATCTCTGCCCTGCGCTCGATCGAACCTTTTGACGGTTTTGTGTTGAACGCTGTGGCGATGCCCGGTGCATTCGAACAATGTTTTGCGGGCAAGCCATCAATCTATGTTGGTCACAATGTCGAACACCAGTCGGCACGCGAAAATGCCAAATCGGCAAATTCTGCAATTCAGCGCGTTTTGTTTGAACGCGAAGCTCGTTTACTGAAGGATATTGAAAACCGCCTTTGCCGCAATGCCAGCCATGTATTCACCTTTGCACAGGACGACCTTGCAATGCTGGGGCTTGACCCTGATCGGTCCGACGCACTGCCGCTGACCACCCGGAAATCGTTGCCAAAGCCCCGCAAACCGCAAGAAATCATTTTTGACTGTTCACTGATCGGCACCTGGACATGGCAACCCAACCGGGTCGGGCTCGAGTGGTTTTTGGATAACGTCGTGCCGCTGCTCGCTGGCCGCATAACAATCGCCATTGCCGGCAATGCGCCGCATGATCTGAAAGACCGGTATCCGGGCGTCAATTGGGTTGGCCGCGTCGATGACGCAGCTCAGTTTGTACGTAGCGGTGCCGTTGTCCCGCTGGTCAGCCGAGCGGGCACCGGAGTTCAGCTGAAAACGATTGAAACGTTTGAACTCGGCCTGCCATCGGTTGCCACGCGGCATTCGGTACGCGGAATTGGCGCCGTCCCGCAAAATTGTCATGTCACCGATGATGCGCGGGAATTTGCCGTCGCACTGCTGTCGATGTCAACAAAAGCGCGCAGCGGTACCGCTGATCTGGATGGCGCCGGTTTTTTACGCCGCCAGCGCGAAGAACTCGACAAACGTGTTGAAGGTGCGCTTGCTGGTATTGCTGCAAGGCGCCTGCGTGAAGCGGTATGAACGTGATGCCGTTGAAACCGATTGATGGCCGAACGAGCCGCGACATACTTGGCGTTGATGTCGATGCCGTTTCGTGGGAACAGGCACTTGCGCATATTTTGCATTTGGTGGAGAAAAAACGGCCGAGAAAAATCACTTTCCTCAATGCCCACAACGCCAACGTTGCTTGCCGCGATCCAGAATTTTCGAGGATTATAAAGGACTTCCTGATACTGCCGGATGGTGTCGGTGTCGATTATGCGTCGCGAATCCTCTACGGCGAAAAATTTCCGGCAAACTTGAATGGTACTGATTTCGTGCCGGCCGTATTTGCTTCGATTGAAACACCGCTGACAGTGGCCTTGCTTGGAGCGCGCAGGGAAAATGTCGACAAGGCGGGATTGCGGCTTTCGCAGACATATCCGCAACATCATTTCATAGTGATCAGCGATGGCTATTTTTCACAATCGGACGAACCGGCCATACTGGACGAGCTTGAAAAAACAAAGCCCGATATTCTTCTTGTTGCGATGGGCGTCCCGCGTCAGGAAAAATGGATTGCGCGCAATATCGGGGAAAAACACGCTACTTTGACATTTGCTGTTGGCGCCCTGCTCGATTTCCAAAGCGGTGCAATTAATCGGGCGCCCATGTGGATGCGCGCACTGCGAATTGAATGGGTCTACCGGCTTCTCGTCGAACCGTCGCGTATGTGGCGGCGCTACATTCTCGGCAATCCGGAATTCTTCCTGCGTGTACTGCGGCAGAAACTGGGTCGGTAATTCTGCTGACTCGAAACCAAATCGGAGACGGAGATTGACCGGCCTGCGAGCGCCTGTGCTATTGTTTGATCAGCGGACAATCCGGGTTGAAAATGTCACCCGTTTCAGGAGCGGATTTCCAGGGAGATCGCGCACGGCATGGTAAACATTCCACTGAAAACCGCTATCGTCACCGCCAGCTATGCCAGTGATTTTGAGCGTTTCTGTCTCCTTTGCGAGACGATGGATGAGTATGTTACCGGGCACAAACGGCATTTGGTACTTGTCGAACCAGCGGACGTCGAAATGTTCCGGGCGCTGGAATCCGGAAACCGCGTCATCATAGATGAACGCGATCTCCTGCCGCATTGGCTCAGACCGTATCCGGATCCGTCCAGTTTCTTTCGCCGGCGCATATGGTTGAGCCGCCGGACCAAGCCGTTGCGCGGCTGGCACGTGCAGCAATTGCGGAGAATAGGTGCTGCGGCCGTGGCAGAAGAAGATGCCCTTTTCTTCTGCGATTCCGATGTTGCTTTCTTCCGTCCATTCGATTGTTCCTCGTTGTGGAGCAACGGCAACCTCCGGCTGTTTCGCCGCACCAACGCCCTGGAAAATCCGGACCTGCACGACCAGCGGCTCTGGTCTGCCAATGCCGGCGAGGCTCTGGGCATTCCTGCCGGTCAGGTGTCAACGCACGATTACATATCAACGCTAATTGCCTGGCGCCGTGATGCTGTTATGGATATGTGCGAACATATCAAACAGCAAAACGGCGGCCGCCATTGGGTGGAATCGGTTGCCGCTTCCCGCAAGTTTTCCGAATGCATGATTTACGGGCGTTACGCTGACGAAATTCTGGGTACGGAAGGCCATTTTCACGACGATCACGAACTCTGCCATATTCTGTGGTCGGGCGCGGCACCATCGGTTGCGGAGCTTGAAAAGTTCATCCGCAACGCCGGCAGCCATCAGGTGGCACTGGGCATCCAGTCATTTGTCGGCGTGGACCCGCACAGGATCCGGCAGCTGATCCGCGAGAATGCGGTACGCTGAACGGCATCTAGATCCGACGCGCGGGAAGGCGCAGGGCCGGATGGGTCAACACAAAGGACACGGCATAAAGCAATGCAAAACCGGCATTGAGCCAGTAGATGAAATCGCTCTCGGCGGTAAAGCTGCGCAGCAGCAATACCAGCAACATCCCTTTCGCCACAGCCAGTATCGCCAGATTTATTGTACGGCGAACGGTCTGGCCGCGCGCGTACAGCAGTTCGGCATGGTACTCGACCAAATTGCGAAAACCCGGAATGAGAAGGGCAAGTGCAAGGATGGGTGCTGCCTGTGCAACATTGGCGCCGAGCAGCGTTGGCCAATAGTGGAGGATGCCGGCGAGCACGATCAATGCCGATACCGACAAGACAAAGATCCCGGTCTCGATCGCCGATTTGATTCTGATGCTGCTCAATCTGCCGTCGTCGCGCATGAGGCTTTGGACCAGCATCATGTTGAAGACGCGGATCGGAATGGCAGTCAGGTCGACCAGTCGCATGATGATTGCATATATTCCGGCAAGTTGCGCGCCGCCGATCGACAATACCAGCAGCTTGTCGAGTTCCATCTGCAGGTAAAACAAGATGTCCGCGGTGGCTACCGACGCCGAATCGCGCAAACGCCGAATATAGAGTGCAGGACGCAATCGCAGCCTCTGCCGCGGATAGACAAACAACGCACCGGAAACAAACGTAACCGCATTGGCAACGAGGTAGAAAACCGACCACAGCGCGATATCTGGAGACGCTGAAAACGCCAGGGCAACAGCTGCCAATGCGCGCAGGGCGGTGCTGGCAATCGCAAGAATGGCGCTGCGTCCGAAACGCCCCATCCCGTTGTTGACGATGAGAATCACCTCAAAACTGCGGTTGAAGAGCACTTCTGCCGCAATGATCAGCAAAAACGGCCACAGGGCGAGCTGGCCTGAGAATATCAGCCAATGTGAAATCATCGAAACGAATGCAATCACCGGTACTGAGACGAGAAGCAGCGCGATGTAGCCTGCCGTGTATGTCCCGATCAGGTTCGGCTTAACCGTGGCGATCCGGTAAAGCGGTGAGATGAATCCAAAGGCACAAAGGCGCGATATGACGAC
>JAHEGF010000049.1:10633-16557 GCA_024645155.1 Phyllobacteriaceae bacterium
GATTGTCAGCGTGTTGGCGAGCGCGATGAAATAGAGAAGCGAGAAGACCAGCCGCCCGAGCGACCCGCCGAACGCCGATGCGTAATCTGCGATCAGTTTCCGATAACGGTCTAAAGCGGCAGAAATCAACGCTCTTGCACCTGTGCAACTCACTGTCCTGGCAGCGAAATCCGGATTGGTGGAACCGCGATTCTATCCGCGAATGTTTAACACCGGGTTCCGGGGTCAAATTCCGTGTCTGTGGGCCAAAATTAACCATTTGTTTTCCATGCCTGTTTAGCGTGCGTTAACAAACGGTGCATTGCCGTTGTCAAAGCAAATACGGTCAGCCGCGGACAAAAATGTCGGATTCCGGAAGTCATACTAAGCCGAGAAGGCATCGCTCGCTGTTGGCGCTTGGAAAAGCCCGCGAACGGGCAAGCCAAACCGGCAGTAGACAAGGCTCGCTTCTGTCGGGCGCCGATACGGAAAAATTCCCGGACGCTGCCGAACTTCTGGCCCAGCACCGGTTGTCGCGCTCACGCCGCGAGGCACGGCGCAACGAATACCTTGCCACTCTTGCGCGCAATATTCCCGATCCCGTCAGCGACGATGATGGCGGCGATACGCAGGCAATGCCGGAAAACGGCACTGATTTTCGCTCCAACCTCAACCGCGGCGACGAGTCAGGTCACCGAAATCAACATACCGGCCGTTTGGATTACCGGAACCGTGATCGGGACGACGACATCTGGCAGCCCATGATCGATCCGGTGGATGTGGTCAGCGGTATCTGGCGTTCCAGAACGATCATCGTCTTTGCCACCCTTGCGGGCCTGGTGTTTGGCGCACTTTACGCCTTGTCAACGCCAAAATACTACTATTCGACGGCTGAAATCCTACTCGATCCAAGAGAGCTGAAACTATCCAATACGGATATCAAGCAGTCTGATCTGCCATACAGCGCCACCCTGGCGCTGATCGAGAACCAGGTCCGCATCATTACTTCAAGCACCGTGGTCAATGGCGTGGTTGAACGCCTGAACCTGCAGCGCGATCCGGAATTCAATGGTGAACTGGGCGGAGGTTTTGGTGAACTACTCAAGATCGTCGGTGCGCTTCTCGGCCGGGATGTGTCTGATGCCAGCGGATCGAATTTCGCGACTGCAATTGACAACGTCTATGACAAACTGAGCGTTGAACGCAGTGGCAAAACCTTCATAGTCACGATCAATTTCGGCTCGCGCGAGCCCGACAAGGCGGCGCTGATAGCAAACACGTTTACCCAGGTGTATCTGGAAACCTACAAAACATTGACGTCAGACACCGCGATTCGTGCAAACACCGAGGTTACGGCCCGGCTGTCCGAATTGCGCAAGGGTGTCGAGGAAGCCGAGAAAGCAGTTGAACGCTACAAATCGGAAAACGGAATTATCGATGCCCGTGGCCATCTCATCACCGATGACGAACTGTTGCGGATCAACGATTCCCTATCAGCGGCCAAGGCACGGACAATCGAGCTTGGCGTCAAGGCGGCCAATATTCGAGAACTCGACATCGATTCGCTGGTCGACGGAGGTTTGCCGGAACAGTTAGTATCACAGACGTTGGTTGCCTTGCGTAGCCAGTATGCTGCCGCCAAACAGGAGGTTGATCAGCTTGCGGTCAATCTAGGCGCGAGGCATCCCAGGTTGCGCGAAGCACAGGCGCGGCTGGAAAGTTCACGAAGCGCAATAAATTCGGAATTGCGCCGTATAGTTTCGGCAACCCAGGTCGACCTGAAACGCGCGGTCAAACAGGAACAGCAACTTGCTTCCCGCCTGGCTCAGCTAAAGACGCGCCAGGGGTCCCTTTCCGACGACATGATTGAATTGCGAGAGCTTGAGCGCGACGCAGCCTCCAAACGCTCGATCTATGAAAACTATTTGCTTCGTGCACGTGAAATCGGCGAGCAAGCCGGATTGAATACGAGCAATTTCAGCGTCATTTCCGATGCACAGCCGGCCTTGAAACCGACCGGACCGCGCAGGGCGTTCATCGCTGCCATGGGTGGGTTCCTGGGATTCATCCTGGGTGTGGTTTTCGGTGGGCTGCGTGGCGCTTGGGCAGGCTATTCCGGCCGCTTGAATTATTCGCCCCGGCCGCCAGAATCCCGGGCCAGTAAAACCGGTTTTGAACGCTCCCGTGGTCGCGGAACCGCGAATGACGAACACAAATCTGGCACCGGGGTTCAGCTTCGTTCCGCGCCCGCCGGACATGACCGGGAGACGTCAGCCGATCCTGCACCGGCAATGCCGGTTTCTGGCGATCCTTCTCACACACCGCAACCACAACAACCGCCAGCACACGCTTCTCCGGTTGGTGCCGCACCGGTTTACCAACAACCGGTCGCGCAGCCATATCCCCACTATGTGCCATGGATGCCACCGGTGTCCTCTCCGATGATGTTTGCACCGGCTCCGGTCCAAATGGCGCAACCCGTCTATTTCCCCGCCGGCCAGACAGCAGGCGATCCCGGTCAGGCTGCTCAGGGCCCGCCGGACAAACAGCAGCAGGCATCGCTGGTGGCCGAAGAGCAGGTCCCGACGCAGTCTGCAAGGCGGTCCAGGACCGATGCCGGCGGTCCAAGCCGGGCCCGCACCGAAGCTGGCCCGGAAATCGCGCCGGGCGATATTGCGGAGATCCGCCAGAGGTTGCGGAATTTTCGCAATAAGGTAGATAGCTTGTCGTCAGCGCGCAGGCGATAAAACCGTCGGCGTGTGCTGCCCTGCTTTCACTATTGCGGCATCAAACGCCGCTTGCATGTCATCATCTGACAGGAAAATACCGGAACGTGCGCTGCAGTTTACGGTTGAATGAGGTATATGGATGGAACCGGCAGTGAGAATAGATGGCAAGCAGGTGGCTGCGGAAGTCATTGCGACAGTCAAGAAACATACCGCAGGCCTGGTTGGCGAAACGGAAATTACGCCGGGCCTTGCAGTGGTGATCGTTGGTGAGGACCCAGCCAGTCAGGTCTATGTCGCATCGAAGTCGAAAATGGCGAAGGAATGCGGTTTCCATTCTGTTCAGCATACACTTGATGCCGGCACCAAGCAGGCCGATCTTCTTTCGCTTATCGAAACACTCAACAATGACCCGGCTATTCACGGAATTCTGGTTCAGCTTCCCTTGCCCGATCACATCGACGAAGGGCGGGTGATTCAGGCAATTGCGCCCGATAAGGACGTCGACGGTTTTCACTTTATCAATGTCGGAAAACTCGGAACCGGCGAAATATCGAGCGCCTTCGTGCCGTGTACGCCGGCCGGTTCCATGGTGCTGATAGAGCGGGTGCGCGGGCGCGACTTGTCCGGCCTGACTGCTGTTGTGATTGGCCGGTCAAACATCGTCGGCAAACCGATGGCCAATCTTTTACTGGCTGCAAACTGTACCGTTACAATCGCTCATAGCCGGACCCGGGACTTACCGGCGCTTGCGCGGACCGCAGACATTCTCGTCGCAGCCGTTGGTCGGCCGCAGATGGTCAGGGGTGACTGGGTCAAGCCTGGAGCAACAGTCATTGATGTCGGCATCAACCGTATTCCTGCACCGGAACGCGGCGAAGGCAAAACCCGGCTTGTCGGCGACGTCGACTATGATGGTGCTGCCGAAGTTGCAGGGACAATTACCCCGGTGCCAGGAGGTGTCGGACCCATGACCATAGCGATGCTCATGGCCAACACACTTGTTTCCGCCTGCCGGATAGCAAACCGGCAGCCTCCGGTTTTCTAGGCGGTAAAGGGAGAAATCGGCGCATGCGCGGGCATCCTCCATGACAGGCGGAAACAGCAGCATACGTCGCATTGCCTTTTTTCTGGCCGAAGGATTTCCGATGTTCTCGCTGGTTGCGGCGATGGATACGCTGCGCGTTGCAAACCGGCTTTGCGGCGAAACCGTCTATGAATGGACTACCGCATCAACAGACGGAAATCCTGCAACGGCATCAAACGGGATTCCGGTAATGACGGATTTTGCCGTTACCGGCCTGCCGGACACGGATATCCTGTTCATCTGCCTCGGTTTCGAGCTTGAATTTCCGGGTAAGAACAGGGTATTGGGCGCGCTGCGAAGCCGCGCCCGCCGCGGTGGCGCCCTGGGAGCCTTGTCATCAGGTGCGGTTTTGCTGGCCGAAGCCGGTCTTCTTGAAAATCGCCGCTGCACGATACACTGGGAAAACAGGGCAGCTTTGGTTGAACACTATCCCGATATCGATTGCACCAACAAGATTTATGAGATTGATCGTGACCGCTATACCTGCGCTGGCGGAACCGCAACGATTGATCTTTTCCTGGAAATCATACGACGCGATCTCGGAAGCGATCTGGCCTATGAAGTCGCCAACCAGTTTCAGCACGATCGCATCCGCACCGCCAATGATAGCCAGCGTGCGGGTGCTGAACGCGATTTGGCAGGAAAATCGGAAAAACTGATCATAGTCGTACGCCAAATGGCGGGACATCTTGACGAACCTCTTTCGGCAGCCGAACTCGCCTCACAAGCGGACCTGTCGGTGCGCCAGGTCGAACGATTGTTTTTGCGCCATCTCGGTACGACACCGGGACGCTATTATATGCGCCTGCGCCTGGAGCGCGCCCGCGAATTGCTGCGCCAAACGAACCTGTCCATTCTTGATATTGCTATTGCCACAGGTTTTGCCTCGCATTCCTATTTTGCCCAAAGCTATCGGCAATTGTTCGGCCGTCCTCCAAGCGAGGAACGCCGCACCACCTACTGACGGCTATCACCTGACCCAAGTTCCGGATCAGCTTTGCTCGACCTGATCCCGAGCAACCTGATCTTTCCGCTACGACCGCGGATCGTATCAACATCAAGCGGCTCAAACCCCTCAAGTATTGCAGCATGGTCCCCGGTCTCGGTTTTTACCGCCTCGGCAACATCGCTGCTGATGATGGCTCGGGTTCCTGTATTTCTATTGAGATGCTCGAGCCGGCTGGCAATATTCACCGCATCGCCGACGGCGGCCAGTTCGAGACGCTGATCGTTGCCGATATCGCCAAAAACGACCACGCCGTAGTGTAGGCCTACCACGATTTCAATTGCGGAAAGCCCCTCTGCTACCCGTTTGCTGTTGAGCGCATCGACTGCCGCGAGAATTGCCTTCAGACACAATACCGCCTGGGTGACATCGCGCTCTCCTGGGACCGGTGTTCCGAACGTAACCATCATTCCGTCTCCGATGAACTTGTCGAGTGTGCCGCCATGGGCAAATACGGCGGTTGAACAAACACCGTGATACTCGCGAAGTACGGCAATGACCTCCGATGGCGGCTTGTCCTCCGCCCATTTGGTAAATCCGACTATATCGGAAAACAGTACTGCAGCATCCTGTTGCGAGATTTCAAGTGATGCCCGATCCCGGTCGGCGAGGCGTTCGGCGGTTTCGGGGGCAAAATACCGCGCCAGGTTGGAACGGGCCCGGTCGAGGATTACCTGCCGCTGGGTCTGCTGACGTGACCTGAATGCCACCAGCGACAGCAACCCGGCAACAACAGCGAATACAACCAGCTCCTGCAGCCGCAACCCGGGATCGACGAATTTTGGATCAAGTATGGTGGCAACGACTTCATCGGGCGAAGCTCCCGGCGGCGAAAACAGGATCGTATCGGGCAAGGTCATCAACCAGATCGAACCGGCAAGCCAGAACCCGAACCCTGACACTCCGCCCAGAATCAACAGCTTCGGTCGACCGACAATGGCAAGTCCTGAAATAAGCACGAAAAGGAAAATGAAGTTGCCGAATCTCAGATTGTACTGCGGCGGAAACTGATAGATTGCGAACGGGTTTTGAACGATGAGAATATAGCTGAGCAGCAGGAAATCAAAAACCACAAAGACATACAGCATCCATTCCTTCAGCCGGCCAACTCTGTGCAATCTGAGAA
>JAHEGF010000050.1 GCA_024645155.1 Phyllobacteriaceae bacterium
CAAGCAGCAAAATTATGGCAAGGCGCCGGATTTGGCGTGGAGCAAGAAAGGAAACACCGATCATCACCGCAATCGCGGGCGCCATAAATGCGATCTGGCGGGAAACGAAATGGAAGCTGGAAAGGCCGATACGCTCGGCAACGGAAGGGCTTGCGGCGAAGGATAGAACCACGCCCAATCCCATCAACACCAGGAAGGAGCCAAATAACCATCGGTCGATGGTCCACCACCATTCGGCCACCGGTCCCCGTTCCGCCCTGCTCACCATCAATGCGTCTCCCCGATCGTTTCGATCCCGGACAGGGTGCGCACGGCATCCCGGAATGCGTCGCCCCGGACCTCGAAATTCCTGAACTGATCAAAACTCGCACACGCAGGCGACAACAATACCACTGATTCGCCCCGAATATCAGCCGTAGCATCCCGCGCGGCATGGCGCACGGCCACATCCAGAGTTCCGGATATCTCATAGGCCACATTTTCACCGAGCACTGCCGAGAATTCCGGCGCTGCCTCACCGATGAGATAGGCTTTGGCGATGCGCGGGAAGTATTCCGCCAACCCGGCGATCCCGTCTTTTTTGGGCAATCCACCGGCAATCCAGTAAATATGGTCGAAACTTGCCAGAGCGGTGGCAACCGCATCCGCATTGGTCGCCTTGGAATCATTGACAAACAGCACGCTGCCCATACGGCCGACCTGTTCCATCCGGTGTGCCAGGCCGGGAAAACTTGCAAGTCCGGCAGCAATTTCCGCGACAGACATTCCCAACTCAAGGCACGAGGCGGTAGCCGCCAATGCATTTTCCGCATTATGCGTTCCGCGCAAAGACCCGATCCCTTCGAGTGAAACGAGCCGCGTCTGCCTGCCGCCACGTGCCGCGACCAGGTCCGAGCCCTCCAGGAAATATCCGTCATCCAGAGCTCTGGATGTCGAAAGAGGGCGCAGCTGATGCCCGGCATCGGCAAGCCTGCCTGCAATGGCGGCACAATGGCGGTCATCTACGCTGATAATCGCAACCCTGCTTTGCAGGACAAGCTGCTCCTTGATCGCCGAATACTGCTCCATCGAACCGTGACGATCGAGATGATCAGGTGTTAAATTGAGCAAAATACCAATATCGGCATCAAGGGTAGGCGCGAGGTCGATCTGATAGGAGGAGCATTCGACAACGTAGTGGCGTCCGGGTACCGGCGGATCAAGTGTCAATACTGCACGCCCTATGTTGCCGCCCATCTGCGTGTCACGTCCGGCATTTTTCAGCATGTGGGCAATGAGCGCCGTGGTTGTCGATTTGCCGTTCGTACCGGTAATCGCAATGAACGGCGCCGAGGTACACATGGCCCTGCGTGCCCGTGCGAAGAGTTCGATGTCACCGATGATTTCGACACCGGCCGCGTTGGCCAGTTCAACCGCCCAGTGTGGCTTGGGATGCGTTAGCGGCACACCGGGAGATAAAACCAGGCTGGAAAATTCCTGCCAACGTACATCTCTCAGGTCTTGCGTTTCAATGCCTTGAGTACTTGCCAGCCCAACGCTTTGCGGATTGTCATCCCACGCGACGACCTTGGCACCGCCGGCCCGCAGTGACCGTGCTGTCGCAAGGCCGGACCCGCCAAGTCCGAACAGTGCAATGGTCTTTCCACTGACACCGGCCGCGGCAATCATTTCTAGCGCAGCTTCAGGGTTGAAAGGCCGATCAGGGCCAGGATCACCGCAACGATCCAGAATCGGATGACGATCTGGCTTTCCGTCCATCCCTTCTTTTCATAGTGATGGTGAATTGGTGCCATCAGGAAAACCCGCTTTCCGGTCAGTTTGAACGACGCCACCTGAATGATTACGGAAAGTGCCTCGACAACGAACAGCCCGCCTATGATGGCCATGACAATCTCGTGCTTGGTTGCCACCGCGACGGCACCTATCAATCCGCCCATGGCCAGCGAACCGGTGTCACCCATGAATATCGCCGCGGGCGGAGCGTTAAACCACAAAAAACCGAGACCGGCTCCGATCACGGCACCGAGGATGACAGAAAGTTCACCGGTTCCCGGAACGAAATGAATCTGCAGGTAATTCGCAAACACCGCGTTACCGGACAGGTAGGCAATCGCACCGAAGGACGACGCTGCAATCATGATCGGCACGATTGCCAGACCATCGAGGCCATCGGTCAGATTTACTGCGTTTCCGGCGCCCGCCATGATAAACGCGGCAAAGGGTATGAAAAACCATCCGAGATCGATAATCAGATCCTTGAAGAACGGGAATGTCAGGGACGTTGAAAACGGTGCTGCACCGTTTCTCATGAAGATCCAGGCCGCCAGACCAGCGATCAGGAACTCGAGGGCAAGACGCGCCTTTCCAGATATGCCGGCATGAGACTGTTTGGTCACCTTCGTGTAATCATCATAAAATCCGATCAAGCCGAAGCTTACCGTCACGCCCAGAACCACCCAGACATAGACACTGGAAAGGTTGGCCCACAGCAGCGACGAAATCACGATACCGGTAAGGATCATCAACCCTCCCATCGTCGGCGTTCCGGCTTTCTTGAAATGGGTTTGCGGTCCGTCTGCGCGAATTGGCTGTCCGCGTCCCTGGCGAATACGCAGCGAGTTGATGATCGCCGGTCCGAACATGAACACGATGAACGCAGAAGTTATCATCGCCCCGCCGGTACGGAATGTAATGTAGCGAAAGACGTTAAAGGCGGACACCTGATCGGCAAACGGCACCAGATAGGTCAACATGCAGATGCGCTCCCTTTGATATCATCCGGTTTGCGGTTCATGCGCCCGCCGCCGGCTGGAACTTCTTGACGAACGCATCAACGATTTTCGAAAAACCGGATCCGTTCGATGATTTCACCATGAGCGCGTCCCCGCCCCGTACCGCGTTCATAAGAACCGGCAGCAATTCGTCAACAGTTGATCGGTATTGAATCGGCATTTCGCCACCGGCTGCATCAGCCAGTGCCTTCATCTCCGGACCGGCGAGAAATGCCATGTTGATGCTGTTCCCGGTCAAAATATCAGCCATTTGCGCGTGAAGTTCCTGTGAGTGATCACCGAGTTCCAACATGTCGCCGAGCACGGCTATCCGCCGCCCGCGCTTGGCAACAGGTGTCGCGGCAAGAACCTTGATCGCCGCTTCCATCGATGCCGGATTGGCATTGTAGCTCTCATCGACCAGCGTGATGGACCCGCGGCCGAATTTGAGCTTGTGAACGTCTCCGCGCCCCTTGGCGGTCGAGAAGTTTGCCAAAGCCAGCGCTGCCTTGGCCAGGTCGCCGCCCGCCAGATGGACCGCACCGAGCACAGCCAGGCAGTTTTGCACCATATGCCTGCCCGGTACCCCGAGTTTTACTGCGACATCCTGGCCGTCGATTTTCGCCATGAACATTGATCGTCCACCGTGAAGCACGCATTCTGATAGTTTGAAGCTCGACTTGGCATGCTCGCCAAATCCAAGCACATGGTCGATGCCAGCCGCGTGAGCCTTGCGGTTCATATGGGCATAAAGGGCATCATCGCGATTGAGCACCGCGTAACCGCCCGGAACGATACCCTCGAATATTTCCGACTTGGCATCCGCTATTTCCTTGATATTTTTGAAATAACCGAGATGGGCGGCGGCGATCAGCGTAATGATCGCGATATGAGGGCGGACGAATTTGACAAGATCGCGGATCTCGCCCGCGTGATTCATTCCAATCTCGAAAATCCCGAAATCGGCGTCTTCGGGCATTCGTGCAAGCGTCAGCGGCACACCCCAATGGTTATTGAAAGACCTGACGGACGCATGGACATTGCCGCTTGGAGCCAGCGCGCTGCGCAGCATCTCCTTTGTCGTCGTCTTTCCAGCCGAGCCGGTCACCGCAACAATCTGGGCACGGGTTCGCTGACGGGCCGCAACACCAAGCTGTTCGAGCCCGTGCAAAACGTCGTCGACGACAATCATCGGAACCTGCAATCGGCCGAGCGCCGGCAGTTTCTTTTCCGCCACAACCAATAGTCCGGCGCCTGCCGCCATGGCAGCAGTCGCATGGTCATGGCCGTCACTGTGTTCCCCTTTTATGGCAAAAAAGGCGTCACCCGGCGCCAGAGTTCGCGTGTCGATGGAGATGCCCCTTACACCTTCCGGCAGAGTGCCAAGCGGCCTGCCGTCCATCGCTTCCACCATTGTTGCCGAGGTCCAGAGCAGGTTCATGCAGCCGTCCTGGTCAGCGCTTCACGAACGACGGCATGGTCAGAAAAAGGTAACGTTTTCTCGCCAATCGTCTGGCCTTCTTCGTGCCCCTTGCCGGCAACGATCAGGGTATCACCGGCTTCGAGCAGACCAACTGCATGACCGATCGCCTCCCGCCGATCCGCAATTTCCGTTGCCCCCGGGGCAGCGGCGAGAATTTCAGCGCGGACGGTTTGGGCAACTTCGGTTCTGGGATTGTCATCGGTAACGATGACAATATCGGCAAGACGGGTTGCTATTTCGCCCATGATGGGGCGCTTGGTTCGGTCGCGGTCTCCACCACATCCGAAGACAACAACTACCTTTCCGGTCGTGAACGGCCTTACAGCGGTGAGCACGTTTTCCAGCGCATCGGGCTTGTGTGCGTAGTCAACATAAACTGGCGAACCATTGGCGGTCGTTCCAACGAGATCAAGACGGCCTGGCGCACCTTCAATGTGTTCAAGCGCCCCGATCGCGGTTTCGCCTTTGATACCGGTTGCGATTGCAAGACCTGCGGCCACAAGGGCGTTGGCAATCTGAAAATCGCCTGCCAGCGGCAGAACAATCTCGAACAATCGTCCTTCGAATTCGATGTGCGCCCGCTGACGGTTGCGTTCATGTTCGACGCGCTTCAATCCGAGGAACGAGCCCTTTCTTCCCACTGTCAGAAGATTGCGCCCACTATCGCGGACCGCCTTGAAGGTGGCCTCCGACCACCTGTCGTCGGCAAAGATGACAGCGGGTGCACCTGGCGGCAGCAAGGTAGTGAAAAGCCGCATCTTGGCAATATGGTAATCTTCGAGCGTCGGATGATAATCGAGGTGATCGTGACCGAGATTGGTAAATCCGGCGGCTGAAAGCCGGACACCGTCCAAGCGGCGTTGATCAAGGCCGTGGCTGGATGCTTCCATTGCCGCATGGGTCACGCCGTTCGACGCAAGCGAGGACAGGAGTTTGTGCAACTCCACCGGATCCGGCGTTGTCAGGGACCCGTATTTGTTGATGCCCGGAGAGACAACACCCGTGGTACCTATGCTGGCCGCAGGTTTTCCGGCATGTGCCCAGATTTGCCGTGCAAAAGCGGCAACCGAGGTTTTTCCCGCGGTTCCTGTCACGGCGACCATGGTCTCAGGCTGGCCCGGATGAAATCTTGAGGCAATGATCGCAAGTGCCCGGCGCGGGTCTTCACTCGTCAATACCGGGATTCCCAGATTGCTGGGCGCACTGTGTTTTTCTGCAATCAGGGCCACTGCCCCGCGCTTGGCTGCATCGGCGGCAAACGCCATTCCATCGGTTTTGCTGCCGCGCAGGGCAACAAAGATGTGACCCGGAATGACCATTCTTGAATCACTGGTGATATCAAGCGCCTCGACCGGCCCGGTTTCATCAGTATCCAGTTCGGCGATTTTAGCAATCTCAGATAGTTTCATCACGCTCCCGTTCGCCTGTTCGTGGCGATAGGCCCCTCGGGTTCAGGTCCCAGGGGGAATCACCGGTATGAAACCAGCAAAGCGTCACTTTCATGGCCGAATTCCGGCTTTACGCCAAGCAGAGATGCTGAACGGCGGATGATATTGGCAACTGTCGGTGCCGCATTCGACCCTGCGGTAGCACCCGCACCATCTTTTTCCGGCTTTGGTTCATCAAGAATGACCAGTACTACATATTGCGGATCATGGATGGGAAATCCCGACAGGAAAGCGTTGAATCGCTTCGACGAGGAATAGCGGCCGTTGACCACTTTCTCGGCGGTTCCGGTCTTGCCGCCGACGAAATAGCCGGGAACACCGGCGCGCCGTCCGGAGCCTTTTTCGACGTTCAGCCGGAACAGGTAGCGCATCGCAATGCTGGTCTTTTCGCTGATTACCTGAACCGAAGACAATGCTGCCTCGCGTTCGGTGCGCGGGAGAAATGTCGGCTGTATCAACCGTCCGCCATTCAGCAGCGCAGCGGCGGCAACCGCGGTCTGTAACGGCGTTGTCGCCACGCCATGGCCAAACGAGATCGTTATCGAATTCAGTTTTTTCCATGTCGCCGGCTCTGTCGGCCGCGCCACTTCCGGCAATTCGGTATGGAGACGGGTCAAAAGCCCGACGCGTTTCAAAAATTCGCGGTGATTTTCGGTTCCCACCGTGTCAGCCATTTTCGCCGTGCCGATATTGGAAGAATAGATAAAAATTTCGGGAACCGACAATTTGCGATGCTTGCCGTGAAAGTCACTGATTGTATGTCCGGCAATGCGGATCGGTCGGGATGCGTCAAATATGCTGTTCAGATCGACCTTGCCGGAATCAAGCGCCATTGCAGTGGTGAATGCCTTGAACGTCGAACCCATCTCGTAGACACCACCCGACATGCGATTGAGATTGTTCTTGTCGAGTGCGCCAGCGGGAGTATTGGGATCGAAATCTGGAACTGATGACATGGCCACGACTTCGCCGGTCCTTGCATTGAGCACCACAGCACCAGCGGCAATGGCGTGGTATTTGTTCATCGCCTGCTGCAACTCGTCGCGCACGATATGCTGAACACGCAGATCAACGGAGAGCCTGAATGGTTCGAGGTCGGTTTCCACTGCAAGCCCGGTTGCCTGAAGTTCGGCAAGCCCCTGATCGTCAATGTATTTTTCCAACCCGGCAATGCCCTGGTTATCGACATTTACAAGCCCGACTATATGCGATGCGGTTGGCCCGCCAGGATAGAAACGGCGCTTTTCAGTGCGGAATCCGATGCCCGGAATGCCGGCAGCGAGTATTTCGCTTTGCTGCCTTGGTGTCAGCTCACGCCGCAGCCAGACAAATCCCGCGTCGCTTTTCAGTTTGCGCAAAGTCGCCTCAAAATTGAGATTGGGCAGCAGCGAGGTCAGCAGTTCGGTAGCTTCATCGGCATCGGCGATGCGTTTTGGTTCGGCAAACAGTGATGCAGTCTTGATATCGGTCGCCAGTACCTCGCCATTGCGATCGACGATATCAGGGCGCGATGCCAGTATCCTGTCAGTTGTCGCTACCCGCGCAGCCTGCGTGTCTTGTATGCCGAGATACATCAATCGCCCGCCTATGATGGCGTAGAACGCGAAGAAGAAGAACATCACCATTACGACGCGGTTGCGGCCGCCATGTTTTGTCAGCCGCCGTCCTTTTATTTCTATGATGTCTCTTGCGCCCGGCGTATCGGACAATGACCGCTCCGTGTTTGAAGGACCCGAAATTCGCGGCCGTATGGTCATTGAACAACTCCACCGGTGGTCAGTGTCGTGTCAACATCTCCGCCGGCCATGCCGCCCAGTTGCCTGTCGCCGGGGATTTCAAGATCGATCGGCCGGGAAGGCAGTTCATCGAACCCGGCAATCTGCTCCGCTTCGAGTGGAGCGAGTTCCAGTTCGCCGCCGTAGATATCAACCAGCCGCTGCAACCGGGCAGGCTGGGTCAGCAGGCTCCAGTCGGCCCGCAAAATATCAATGGTATCCCTTTCATAGGTGATTTGCCGGTCGATCCTGCTGATTTCCGCCATCCGGCTTTCAGCCTCATGTTTGGTCTTGTAGGTAAACGCAGCTGCCGAAACCATCACGGCAATGAGCACAATGTCAGTGGTGCGAAACATGGGCTTTACAATCCTTCCGGCATTGTCGGCCAAGGCAGATCCGGCAGATTGAACAGCTGCATGTCGGCTACCCGAGGCGGAGCATCAGTACGAATTGCCGAACGCAAGCGCGCCGATCGGGCCCGCGGATTTGCCTCGCATTCGGCCGCATCCGGGACAACCGACCCGGTCGGCGATTTGGCAAGTGTTGGCTCTGCTGCAATCGCCTCCGGCAGGTGGCGTGAACCACCCCGCGAACCCGACCGGTCGGCAATGAACCGCTTGACGATACGGTCCTCCAGGGAATGGAAACTGACCACAGCGAGTCGGCCTCCGGGTTTCAGTATCCGTTCCGCAGCAAACAGCGCCCGGACCAGTTCTCTCAGTTCATCATTGACGAAAATACGCAATCCCTGAAAAGAGCGCGTTGCCGGGTGAATACGGTCTTTGGGATGGCGGCCAATCGTCGCCTCGATCAGGTTTGCCAAATCAAGCGTGCTCGAAAATGGCGCGTCGGCCCGGCGGCGCACGATGGCCTTGGCAATTCGTCCGGCGTGGCGTTCTTCACCCAAAAATCCGAATATCCGAGCCAGATCACCGGTGTCGAAAGTGTTTACAGCCTCGGCTGCGGTCAGCCCGCTTTGTGCCATGCGCATGTCCAGCGGTCCGTCGTGACGAAAGGAGAACCCGCGCCCCGGCCGGTCGAGCTGCATTGATGAAACCCCGACATCCATGACGATACCGTCGACCATCTTGTCGACTGTTTCATCTAGCGATGAAAATGCACCGTGAACCAGCCGCAATTTGCCACCCGAGTTGCCTTCAAGCTCCCGTCCTGCCGCAATCGCATCTGGATCACGGTCAATGGCGACAACCGACGCTCCGGCATCCAGCAATGCCTTGCTGTAGCCGCCAGCACCGAATGTGGCATCAATGATAGTCGCGCCTTCAAGTGGGGCCAGCGCTTTCAGCGCCTCACGCAGGAGAACCGGAATGTGGCGGGCCGGTCCGCCACCGGCTATTGCGCCGGTGCCCGCCATCATTCCGGTGTTTCGGCAAGGCGCGCTGCTGCGTCCTGCCGCATCTTCAAAAGGCGTTGGCGCACTTGTGCGCCATACTCGGATAGCCGCTCCGGCTCCCATATCTGGAAAAACAGTCCGCGCCCGACAAAAGCAACCGTATCGCTGATACCCGTATGGTCCCGGATAAAGTCCGTGACCGTAATGCGGCCGTCCCCGTCGAGTTTCAGAAAGGCGCCGTCCCCGTGGCAGAAAAAAGACATGTCCTCGGCTGTCTGCAAGAACGGATCCTCGCTTTCCAGCCTTTGCTCGTATCGGTCCAGCAGATCTGGACCACCGACATCCAGCGCCGGGATGTCGAGTGCGCGCAATCCGTAAAGTTCCGAGTAGCCACGTTTCTGCAACACCGTGCGAAACCGGGCCGGCACCGAAACCCGGCCCTTCGCATCGATCCTGTTGATGGCATTGGAAAGAAAACGGTCCATTACGCAATACTGTCGCCCTTTTCCAAGGCAAGCCTTTCATCAATCGTCCCAAGCCCCCGCATGACCCGGTTGTTCTGGCGCTCCGTTGCGCCCATCAAGGCGGGCATAGTCCGCTCCGCCTTGGTCGCGCCGCCAATAATCTTCAACAGCGCCCGATAATCAGGCTCAAGGGATATCATGGGCTATTATGGGCGTCAACGGGATGATGGCACATCACTCTTCAGCTTCATACTTCGTTCTGCTCCCCGGTCATTTATCGCCTGTTAACCTTAAGGATCCGTTAGAGTGCCTGTCCGGGCGGGTTTCCCCCCGCCCTGAAATGCGCCATAACCAAATGCTTCCGCGCAAATTCCGGCGCGAAACCTGGAGTGGCAAATGACGGATCTCGATGCGTTGCGCGCGGCACAGCTGTTGCATTACTCCTCTGCCGGCTTGAACAAGGGCGATCCGGTCGCCACGCCCCTGGTACAAAGCACGATGTTCCACCTGCCCGGTGATCCCGCCGGGTTCGATCAGTATGGGCGCTACGACAATCCGACCTGGGAAGCCGCACAGGATGCGCTCGCGCTGCTCGAGGATGCACCTGCACTTTTGTTTCCATCGGGAATGGCGGCAATCGCGGCGGTCTGTTATGCGCTGCTGAAATCGGGCGACCGCATCCTGCTGCCGTCCGACGGATATTTCGCAGCCAGGAAACTTGCCGAACGTTTTCTCGCGCCAATGGGGATTACAGCGGACACCTGCCCGACTGCTGAATTGGCCGCAAAGCCGCTTGGTCCCTACGCACTGGTTCTTGCCGAAAGCCCGTCCAATCCGGGTCTCGACGTCTGCGACATTGCCGCGCTGGCGCAAAGTGCCAAGGTCAGCGGCGCGCTTCTGGCCATTGACAACACCACCATGACACCCTTCGGACAACGCCCGCTTGATCTTGGCGCAGAAATCGTCGTCAGTGCCGACACCAAGGCGATGAACGGCCATTCCGACCTGCTGGCCGGACACGTGGCAAGCCGCAATGAACATCTAATGCAGACGATTGCCGAATGGCGAAAGTTTGCCGGAGCCATTCCTGCGCCCCATGACGCGTGGCTTCTGGCAAGGGGAATGGCAACGCTGGAAGTGCGCTTTGAACGCATGTGCGAAACCGCCAGCATGGTTGCCCGGCGCCTTGCCGATCATCCGGCTCTCTCGGCGATCCGTTTCCCGGGCCTGAAATCCGACCGGTCCCACGAGACAGCATCCCGGCAAATGAGCCGTTACGGATTTCTGATAGGTTTGACATTGCCCACGCAAAAAGCTGCCGACCACTTCATCGAAGCCTGCCCATTGATCCAGCCGGCAACCTCGTTTGGCGGCGTGCACACGTCGGCTGAGAGGCGTGCGCGCTGGGGTGATGCAGTTGCACCGGGTTTCGTGCGCCTGTCTATCGGCTGCGAACCTGCCGACATCTTGTGGGAAGCAATCGACGACGCCCTGAAAGACACCTGATGGCACGACCCATGCGACTGCTGGAAGATCCAGCAGAATTAACCGTGTCCTGCAACACAGAGAGATAATTGCCAGCCGGCCTGTAAGCCGGGTTCTGTATGGCCCCTGCCAAAAGGCAGGAACGTGGCGGCCATTCATCTTGGGCGGATGTTGCCATCCGCCTCCTGCAACCTACCCGGACGGCGGGCCGGAATATGCCCCGCGGGTTACCCCGCATGCCGCCCCTATTCGGTCTTGCTCCCGGTGGGGTTTACCGTGCCACGTCCGTTGCCGGCCGTGCGGTGGGCTCTTACCCCACCATTTCACCCTTGCCACCAAAGTGGCGGTATCCTTTCTGTTGCACTTTCCCTGGGGTCTCCCCCGCCGGATGTTATCCGGCACCGTTCTTCCGTGGAGCCCGGACTTTCCTCGCGAACCGCCTTTCGGCAGTTGTCCGCGCGGCCGCCCGGCCGGCTGGCAAACCGTATAAAGGGGGCGGAGCGGAAAATTGCAACAGGTAACGTTGGCATGTGATGCTCGATCCAGCCTTGTTCATCGCCGCCACGCCCTGTTCCGGTTTGGTTATTGAAGTTCCGGCCAGAGAACGAGGGCAAAGCAGTTGTTTTTCTATCTTCATCGAAAATCTGGCACTTGCAGCTTTCCAATTCCGGAAATCGACCTACATTGCATGTTATTGCCGTCAGCTGGAGTTACTCATGTCAGTTTCCGATCAGGTTCCAACTCAGTCCGGTTTTCACGCCAAGAGCACGGGTCTGGAGGTGCTCGCCGGTATCGATCTTGATGGAAAGACGGCAATTGTTACCGGTGGCTACAGCGGCATCGGCCTGGAGACCGTGCGAGCTCTGGCCAGCAAGGGTGCCTCTGTCATCGTGCCGGTCCGCTCACCTGAGAAAGCCAGGGAGAATCTGGCGGGGCTCGAGGGTGACATTGCGACCTCGCCGATGGACCTGGCCGACATCGGATCAGTCCGGACCTTTGCCGATGGGATGTTGAATTCCCTCTCCCGGCTCGACATTCTCGTAAACAATGCCGGGATCATGGCTTGCCCGGAAGCCCGGGTCGGCCCAGGGTGGGAGTCACAGTTCGGCATCAACCATATGGGTCATTTCGCTTTGGCGGCAGCCCTGATGCCGCTCTTGAAGAAAACCCCGGGGACGCGCGTCGTCGCGCTTTCATCGACCGCGCACAAGATTTCCGATATCCGCTGGGAAGACGTGAACTACGGGACCACGCCGTACGACAAATGGCAGGCGTACGGACAGGCAAAGACGGCCAATGCACTTTTTGCCAACGGTTTGTCCCGGCGGCTCAAGGAAACCGGCGGTTTGGCATTTTCTGTTCACCCCGGCGGCATTTTCACGCCGCTTCAAAGACATCTGCCGAAAGAGGAAATGATCGCTCTCGGATGGCTTGGCGAGGACGGCGAACCATCCGAATTGGCAAGGCAGGGATTCAAGACGCCTGAACAGGGTTGTTCGACAACGCTTTGGGCGGCAACCTCGTCAAACCTTGATGGCCGGCCTGGAGTGTATTGTGAAAACTGCGACATTGCGGCCGTGACCGTACCGGACAGCCCGATGGCGCGATACATGGGCGTCGATCCTCACGCTTGCAGCGATGAATCGGCAGAACGGCTCTGGGAGATGAGCGAGCGTTTCTTGAAGGCCGCTTGAACAAGGTTGCTGCGATAAGCTGATCCGTATTTCGAACGCGGCCGGCACGTTTTCCGTCGTGGACCGGCGAAAAAAGGTGCGCCGGGAAGATGTTTGCCCCGCAACCATCGACTTGATGCCTGCATGCAATACCGTTGTATCAGGCTGCAGTTGCCGGGACCCTGGCCCGATCTGCCCAGATGGACACCACGCCGATTCATGCATAGAATCCCGTAGGCCGTTTGTGAGGAAAGTTGGCAAATCAACGGGTACATAGGCGTTTGGCGGCGATTTTGGCGGCCGATGTCACCGGCTATAGTCGCCTTGTCGAGGCGGACGAAGCCGGCACAATTGTGCGGTTGCAAAACTTGCTGACAAAAACCATCACGCCACTGGTCGCCGAGCACGAAGGACGGATGGTAAAACTCATGGGCGACGGGCTGCTTGCGGAGTTTGCAAGTGCCGTTGATGCGGTCTCTTGTGCCTGTGCAATCCAGCAGGCAATGAAACAAGCCAACGCGGAGAGCGCCGCGACGAAACAGATCGAATTCCGGGTTGGTATCAATCTCGGTGATGTGGTTGTCGAAGGCGATGACATCCACGGCGACGGTGTCAACGTGGCGGCACGGCTCGAGGCGCTGTGCATACCGGGTGAAGTCTACATTTCCGCCAGCGTATTCGATCAGGTGTCAGGAAAATTTGACGCCACATTTGATGACCTCGGCGAAAAGGCTTTGAAAAACATTTCCCGGGCGGTACGTGTCTATCGCGTCCGGCCTGAAAGCACAAAATACGGAAACTTTCCTGCCCCACCGACCGGCAAACCACCGCGCCATCAGCGTCCCGGGATTGCCGTACTTCCTTTCACCAACATGTCTGGCGACCCAGAGCAGGAATATTTTGCCGACGGTGTGGTTGATGAAATCATCACACAACTGTCGCGTTTTTCCGACCTGATCGTGATAGCGCGCAATTCGACATTTACCTACAAGGGCCGCGCGGTGAAAGTCCAGGATATCGGACGCGAACTCGGCGTTACTCATATCCTCGAAGGCAGCGTCCGCAAGGCCGGTAATCGAGTCAGAATCAGTGTCCAGCTCGTCGATACAGAGGACGGAAGGCATATTTGGGCAGAGCGTTACGACCGCGAATATGCCGATATCTTCGAGCTGCAGGATGAATTGACTGAAGCGATCATCGGCATTCTTCCAGGTCGCGTCGAAATGTCTGCCGCGGACCGTTTGAGGCGTAAACCACCCGGCGACATGGCTGCCTACGATCTGGTCCTTGCAGGCAAGATCCATCACGACCGCATAACCCGTGATGACAACATTGAGGCACTGCGTTTGTTGAGCAAGGCGACTGAGCTTGAGCCAGACTTCGCGGCCGCATGGGCATGGCGGGCTTGCACCCTCGGGCAGGCTCTTGCCATCGGATACAGGGATGATCCTGAAACTGTCTACCGCCAAGCAGTTGAATCAGTTCAAAATGCCCTCAAGCTCGATCAAAACGATGTGAACTGTCATCGGCTCCTGTGCGAGGTCAACATGGAGGAGCATCGCCTCGATGCGGCGAAGCGCCATCATGAGATTGCCTACAGGCTAAATCCGAACGATGTTTTGATTGTAGCACAACGCGGTGAACTTATGACCTGGCTCGGAAACTTCGATGAAGGCGTCACCTGGATCGAAAAGGCGATCCGGTTGGATCCGTTTGCCGCGCGCAAGAGAGCGCATTTGCTGGGACGTGCGCTTCATGGCGCACAGCACTACGGCGCAGCGCTGTAGGCATTCAGGCAATTGCAGTCCCCCCGCAGCCATTTTATCGCAGATATGGCGGCATGCCACGCACGCATTGGCAACGAGAAAGAAGCCGCACACTGTGTGACCGAGGTATTGCGGCTGAGCCCGGATTTTTCAGTGACCGCCTATGTTGCAAAACTGCCCTACCGGGAAAACCGTGATCGCCAGCACCATCTAGAAGGTTTGCAATTGGCCGGATTGCCCGATTAGGCGCAGCCCGCCGCATCGGGAAGCGGCCCGCGATAACCGATTATTCTTGCAGAAAAAACCCGGCACACAGCCGGGCTTTCATTTTTGGTAAAGTCGGAATCAATCTGACTACATCAGCCGCTTGACCTTCGCACAGTAGCGTGCCGAGACCGGGTTCATGCGCTTGGCACCATGGCCGGCATTGTATTTGAGGATCGTGCCGCATGTCGAACCACCGCTCAGGCTTTGCGCCTTGGCGAGGTATTTCATGCCGTATTTGATGTTGGTTTCGGGATGGTAGAGACCCTTGGCCGAGCCCCGGTAACCCATCATCCGCGCAGTCGACAATTTTAACTGCATCAATCCGATTTCACCGGCAGAGCCGCGTGCATTTGCCCTGAAATTGCTTTCGACACGCACCACCGCACGTGCCAGCCTGACCGGGATGCCATGCGCACTGGCATGGCGGGCGATAAGCGATCCGTAATTGCCCTTGCCGGCCCCTTTGGCGCCATTGCGGGAATTTTCCGAACCGCGTGGAGCAGCATCGCGTTTTCCGTCAGATGCCTTGAAGAACGAAAAGAGAGTGCCGCGATCACCGTCGGCAATCTGACCCCTGCGACTGTCTTTGCGTTCATTTGTATAAGTCATCGCTTTCATGACGGAGCGATTGCGGGCTGCGCATTTGGCGATACCAGAATGAGCCACAGCGCCACGATCTCCCGCCAGCGCCGACATGGCGGTGTTGACCGTGGTGCACTTGTCAGGTTTGCGGTCGGCGGATGCGGTCACATAGTGATCCTTGAAGATGATGCTAGTCGGCGCTTCCTTTGCGTTGGCGCAAAAAGAGAACGTGACAGCCACGAGCGCGGCTGCGCCATAGGTCGAGATTTTCATGATTTAGTTCACCTGTTGATCCGCGTGCATTCATCACTGCGGAATTTGCAATGTGCGGTCCCTTGGGAATGACCGCTTCACATCGCCCTTATGTCACCCGACTGTGAGGCAATAACGGCATGACAAGTCAAACTGTATGACAATTTGTTACAATGGCGACAGGTCAGAGGCACTGCCGCAATCAGTCAAGACCTGCGATCAATCTGTGAAGTGTGTCGATCGTCGAGACATCGGCCACCCCGTCCACACGCTGCGGTCGGAAATGGCGCTGAAAGGCTTCGACAACCGCTTTCGTCCGCTCGTCGAAGGTACCCGTTATGTCCACTCCGTAGCCGTAAAGGGCATACATGGATTGCAATGCCTCCACCGGCTGCCCTGTATCACCCAGTGAGAAAAACCTTCCGCTGCGGATCGTCGCCGGATCAACAAAATGGCCAATTCCGGCTTCGTACAGCCTTCGCCAGGGAAACTTTTCGCCCGGATCACATTTGCGGCCCGGTGACGTATCCGAATGGGCCAGCACCCGTTCGGGCGCAATCGCATTGCGTTCAATGATCGACCGGCTCAGCGTAATGACTTCTTCGATCTGCCGGTCCGGAAAATCGGGATATCCGAAGGCGTGGCCCGGATTGACGATTTCAATCCCGATCGAATGCGAATTGATATCGGTCTCGCCAGCCCAGAAACCGGCACCGGCATGCCATGCGCGCAGTCCTTCCGGCACCATCTGCACCGTTCGGCCGTCCTCATGAACGATATAGTGGCACGATACTTCGCTTTCGGGACTGCAAAGCCAATCCTGCGCCGATTGTCCGGTTTCCATCCCGGTGTAATGCAGCAGCAGCATGTCCGGCTTTTTGTTGTCTCGGCGTTCGCCTGAGTTCGGAGAGGCCGCCACCTCACAGCCCGGCACGTCCGGCGAAAACGAAGTCATGCGTCTTCCTTGGCCCGTTCGATACGTTCATAGGCATGGTTGATTGCCGCCAGCTTGTCATTTGCAATGGTGACAAACTCGGGTGGCAGGCCGTGCGCAATCATTTTGTCGGGATGATTTTCGCGCGCGAGCTGGCGGTAGCGCGCACGGATTTCCGAAAAGGGCATCGACCGGTCGACGCCCAGAACAGTATAAGGATCAGCCGCGCCAAGATCGACGTGTCGCGCAAGGATACGGTCGTA
>JAHEGF010000260.1 GCA_024645155.1 Phyllobacteriaceae bacterium
TTCATCGAGATCTGGAACCTGGTGTTCATGCAGTTCGAGCAGGTGACGCCGGACGAGCGTATCAGCCTGCCAAAACCGTCGATCGATACCGGCATGGGGCTCGAGCGGATTGCCGCGGTCATGCAGGGCAAGCACGACAATTACGATATCGACCTGTTTCGGGCGCTGATTGCCGCGTCCGTCGAGGAAACCGGCGTGCGCGAGACGGCCGAGACCCGGGCCAGCCACCGTGTCATTGCCGATCATCTGCGGGCAACCGCCTTCCTGATCGCCGATGGTGTTTTACCGTCAAACGAAGGGCGCGGCTATGTGCTGCGCCGTATCATGCGCCGCGCCATGCGCCACGCCCACATTCTCGGTGCGGCCGATCCGCTGATGTGGCGGCTGGTGCCGACGCTGGTTCGCGAAATGGGGCAGGCCTATCCGGAGCTGGTTCGCGGCGAGCCGCTGATCACCGAAACGCTCAAGCAGGAGGAGAGCCGTTTCCGCAAGACACTCGCGCGCGGGCTTGGCCTGCTTGCCGAGGCGACCGGAGACATGAAGGCCGGCGCCGAACTCGATGGTGAGACGGCGTTCCGCCTCTACGATACCTACGGCTTCCCGCTCGATCTGACGCAGGATGCATTGCGCCTGCGTGACATCGGTGTCGACACGGCAGGTTTCCGCAACGCGATGGAGCGGCAGCGCGCAGAGGCCCGCGCAAACTGGTCGGGGTCCGGCGAGGCAGCCACCGAAACCGTGTGGTTCGGGCTGCGCGACAAGCTCGGTGGGACGGAGTTTCTCGGTTACGATACGGAAAAAGCCGAAGGCGTCATCACAGCAATCGTGCGCGAAGGCGCGCCCGTCGACAAGGCCGGCGAGGGTGACACGGTCGGCATTGTCGTCAACCAGACACCGTTTTACGGCGAATCCGGCGGCCAGATGGGCGATACCGGGGTGATCACCGGCGCCGGTTTCAAGATCGCGGTAACCGACACCTTGAAGAAGGCCGACGGCCTGTTCGTCCACATGGGGAAAATCGTGTCGGGTCCGGTTGGCATCGGTGACGCGGTGGAACTGGCGGTCGACACGGAACGGCGTACGGCGCTGCGCTCCAATCATTCGGCAACGCACCTGTTGCACGAGGCCTTGCGCCAGAAGCTCGGCACCCATGTCACCCAGAAGGGTTCACTTGTCGCACCAGACCGGTTGCGGTTCGACTTTGCCCATCCCAAGCCCGTCAGTGACGAGGAACTTGCCGCAGTCGAGGATATGGCGAATGTCATCGTCACCCAGAACAGCCCCGTCACCACCCGGCTGATGGCGGTTGACGAGGCGATTGAACAAGGCGCGATGGCGCTGTTCGGGGAGAAATACGGCGACGAAGTGCGCGTCGTATCGATGGGTACGGCGGTAAGCGGAGACAAGGCGGGTAAAACCTATTCGACCGAGCTTTGCGGAGGCACCCATGTGCGCGCAACCGGCGACATCGGTCTTGTGCGGGTTTTGTCGGACAGCGCCGTTGCCGCCGGGGTGCGCCGTATCGAGGCGCTGACCGGTGCGGCTGCGCGCCACTACCTCGACGAACAGGACCGGCGGTTGCGGGCTGTGGCTGCGAAGCTGAAAGTTTCGCCGGCCGAAGTCACCGAACGCATCGACACGCTGGTCGAGGAGCGGCGGCGGATGGAACGCGAGCTGACCGAAGCAAAACGGAAACTTGCACTTGGCGGCGGTGGCGATGGCGGGGACAGCGATGCGGCAGAGGACATTTCGGGCGTCAGCTTCCTCGGCAAGGTCGTTTCGGGTGTTGCGCCGAAGGACCTGAAACCGCTGGCCGATGCGGGCAAGGCCAAGCTCGGCTCGGGCATTGCCGTCTTCATCGGTGTCGGCGAGGACGGCAAGGCGAGCGTCGTGGCTGGTGTCACCGATGACCTGACGGCAAAACACAGTGCCGTTGACCTGGTGCGCGTTGCATCGCAGGCGCTGGGTGGCAAGGGTGGAGGCGGGCGGCCGGACATGGCTCAGGCCGGAGGACCGGATGGTTCAAAAGCCGCAGACGCGCTGGCCGCGGTCAAGGGTGCAATCGCTGGCTGACCGGCACAAAAAAGGCGGCCGGAAAGCCGCCTTTTTGCCTGGTTGTCCGAACAGTCAGCCCATCGCCTTTTGCAGGTTCTCGTCAATCTTGTCGAGGAAGCCGGTAGTCGACAGCCATGGCTGGTCGGGACCGATCAGCAAGGCCAGATCCTTGGTCATGAAACCGCTTTCCACCGTATCAACACACACCTTTTCCAGTGTGTCGGCAAAGCGCTTCAGGTCCTTGTTGCCGTCCAGCTTGGCGCGGTGAGCAAGGCCGCGGGTCCACGCAAAAATGGAGGCAATCGAGTTGGTCGAGGTTTCCTCGCCTTTTTGATGCTGACGGTAGTGGCGGGTGACCGTTCCGTGGGCAGCCTCAGCCTCGACAGTCTTGCCGTCAGGCGTCATCAGCACCGACGTCATCAGGCCGAGCGAGCCGAATCCCTGCGCGACCGTATCGGACTGGACGTCGCCGTCGTAGTTCTTGCAGGCCCAGACATAGCCGCCCGACCATTTCAGGTTGGACGCGACCATGTCGTCGATCAGCCTGTGTTCGTAGGTGATGCCCGCTTTCTTGAAGCTGTCAGCAAATTCGGCCTCGTAAATATCCTGGAAAATATCCTTGAAGCGGCCGTCATAGACTTTCATGATGGTATTCTTGGTCGACAGATAGACCGGATAGCCGCGCTGCAGGCCGTAATTCAGGGATGCCCGGGCAAAATCGCGGATCGATTCATCGAGGTTGTACATCGCCATGGCGACGCCGGCGGACGGTGCCTTGTAAACTTCGTGCTCGATGGTCTTGCCGTCTTCACCGACAAACTTGATCGTCAGCGTTCCCTTGCCGGGAAATTTGAAGTCGGTTGCGCGATACTGGTCGCCAAATGCATGACGGCCGACAATGACGGGCTGTGTCCAGCCGGGAACAAGGCGCGGGACGTTTTTTGCAATGATTGGCTCACGGAAAATGACGCCACCGAGAATATTGCGGATGGTACCGTTGGGCGAGCGCCACATTTTCTTGAGGCCAAATTCCTCGACCCGGGCCTCATCCGGTGTGATCGTTGCACATTTGACGCCGACACCGTATTTCTTAATGGCTTCGGCTGCATCGATCGTTACCTGATCGTCGGTCTCGTCGCGATACTCAATGCCCAGATCGTAGTATTTGAGGTCAATATCGAGATAGGGATGGATTAGCTTGTCTTTGATGAATTGCCAGATGATCCTGGTCATTTCGTCGCCGTCGAGTTCAACGACGGGGTTGTCCACCTTGATTTTTGCCATGAATTATAACCCTTGTCTTTACGGGCATTAAGCACAGAAACTGCGCAAAAGCGATGTGATGGGCGTACATAACAAAAGCTTGGCGAAAGGCAAATCATCCAAATGGCCACATCCGGGAAAAAGGTCGCAAACAGGCTCACGGGCGTAGGTAAACCAGCGGGTCTTGTTGATGGCGGGGCCATAGAAGCGTTGTTTGCCTGGATGTGCGATGGCGCACCACCAAGCGCCGATGGGCGAAAAATTGTTGCCCAGGTCTGTGAAAAACTGCGCGCTGCCGGCGTGCCCGTTGACCGGTTCGCCCTATTCCTGATGACAATTCATCCGACCATCAAGGGCCGAAGACTGTCATGGACACAGGCTGATGGCGCAACGATCCGCGAGGCCGGGTTCGCGGTGTTCGATACCGACGAATACCATCACAATCCGCTGCCTCACGTTTCCAAGACACGGCAACCGGTGCGGCGGCGGCTGATCGATCCCGATTGCCCGCATGACTACATCATTGTCGACGAACTCATCGCTGACGGTTTTACCGATTACCTGGTCCAGCCGGTGATTTATGTCGATGGCGAAGTGCACACGATGAGCTGGTCGACCAAAGACGATAACGGTTTTTCCGAAGACGGGATTGCGGCGCTTGAGCGGATTCGCCCGGCATTGACCAGGCTGGTCGAAAGCTATGTGCTGCGGCTCAATGCCGCCAACATCATTTCCACCTATGTCGGGCGCAATGCCGGCGAGCAGGTGTTGCGCGGCAAGATCAAGCGCGGTGATGCCGAATTTTTTTCTGCGATCATCATGTTTGCAGACCTGAAAAACTACACGGCATTGTCAAACAGCGCCGAAGCCGAAACCGTTTTTGAAACGCTGAACCAGTTTTTCGATGCACTGGAAGAGCCGATTGTTGCGAACGGCGGGGAAATCCTGAAATTCATGGGCGATGGCCTGCTGGCGATATTCCCGTTGAAGGAGGAAAGCAGGGAAGCCGCAGCCGTTGCGGCCGTTGCCGCCAGCGATGCGGTCGGGCAGGCGCGCCGTAACCTGGATGGTATTCAAGGTCATCCGGGTTTCCGGTCGGCACTGCATGCAGGCAGCCTGCATTACGGCAATATCGGTGCTTCGCGGCGGCTCGATTTCACGGCGATCGGCCCGCAGGTCAATCTGACCGCACGGCTGCTTGGAGCGGCGGCGTCGATTGGCTGTGATGACGTTTGCTCCGGATATATCGGCCAGTTGCTTGAAGGCCGCTACGCGCCGCACTCGGAAATCGAGGTGAAGGGGTATTCGGAAAAGCAGTCCGTTTTTTCGCGTCTGCCCGAAAGCAGCCGATGACCATAAGGTTTGAAACCGTCGATGCCGGCGATGTCAGCCTCAATGTGGCATCTGCCGGAAAACCGGGCTTGCCGCTGCTGGTCTGTTTACACGGTTTCC
>JAHEGF010000051.1 GCA_024645155.1 Phyllobacteriaceae bacterium
TCCAAATATCCCTGCGAAAAGATCAATCCGAAACAAATACCGGCCGGATCTGGATGGTGGGAAAAATCGGGCTTCAGCGGACCTGGTCGAGCAGCCGTTTGCATTCCAAAAGATCAAACAGCGCTTCCTGCAAAAGCGCACGGTTGTCCCGGCTGAGTTTCCCGGCATCTGCCTGGACCGGCCCCTCCTCTTCCGATCCGCCCAATCCGAAAAACCGCCGCGACGGTTTGGCCTTGGCAACACCCACTAACAACTCGTCACCAAATTCATTGGATGCCGCGCCATCCGGAACCGGTGCTTCGGCCTGCTTCTTTGCGAGAATTTCTTCAGCGGCCTGCACATCACCGGCGCCAATGGCGACCGCAAACTGCACACCGTTGTCGCGCAAGATCCGCTGAACGCCCTTGATCGTATAGCCCTGATCATAGAGCAAATAGCGGATGCCCTTGACGAGTTCGACATCCTGGGGGCGGTAATAACGGCGTCCGCCTCCACGCTTCATCGGCTTTATCTGCGAAAACCGTGTTTCCCAAAACCGCAAAACATGCTGCGGCAGGTCGAGATCTTCGGCGACTTCGCTGATCGTTCGGAATGCTTCTGGGCTCTTGTCCATGAGTCTCTTTTTCCAGCTTGCGAATCAATATGAATTTCAGCCGCTTAACGACAAAAGTTCAAGTGCAAATTCGCAATTACTGTATGGAATAACACGGATTTTGTTCCGCCGCGCAATTCCGGTTCATTGTGTTGCTAGAGACTTAGAACCAGGGATTAGAATTCCACTATTTTGAATGGCCGTCGAGGACTTTTTGCTTGAGGACATTGGAGGCTTTGAACGAGACAACCTTTCGTGGCGAGATCGGCACTTCCTCACCGGTCTTCGGGTTGCGGCCGACGCGTTCGTTTTTACTGCGGACCTGGAATGTTGCGAAAGAAGATAGTTTCACGGTTTCACCGCGAACAATGGCGTCACATATTTCTTCAATGACCATCTCGACCAGCTGGCTCGACTCGGTCCTCGACAACCCCACCTTGCGGTAGACAGCCTCAGAAAGATCGGCGCGTGTGACTGTGCTGTTGCCCATCAGACCAAGTTCCCCTCATGAGATTGACAATCTTGGCAAAGTACAAGTCTAAACCGTTACAGGTCAAGGACTTGAGGGGAAAGAATTTATTTCCCTACCACCGTAACAGAACGGCACCCCAGGTGAACCCGCCACCCATTGCTTCCAGCAATACGAGATCGCCTTTTTTAATTCTTCCGTCAGCAATCGCGACGGACAATGCCAGGGGAACAGATGCCGCCGATGTATTGCCATGCCGATCGACGGTAATCACGACTTTTTCCGGCGGGATACCGAGTTTCCTGGCCGATGCATCGATGATGCGGCGGTTTGCCTGATGGGGAACAAACCAGTCGATATCATCGACACCGAGACCGGCGCGTTCAAATGCTGAAGTTATGACGTCGGTTATCATGGCAACCGCATGCTTGAAGACTTCCCTGCCCTGCATGCGCAGGTGGCCGATTGATCCGGTTGTCGAAGGTCCTCCATCAACGAACAGCTTGTCCTTGTGGGCACCGTCAGAACGCAAACTGGCGGAAATTATTCCACGCTCGCCCACCGTGCCGGTGCTGTCGCTTGCCCCAAGCACCAGGGCCCCCGCGCCATCGCCAAACAGCACACAGGTTGTACGGTCCTCCCAGTCGAGGAGCCGAGAGAAGGTTTCCGCACCTATCACAAGAACGCGTTTTGCCATGCCGCCACGGATATACAGATCAGCGGTGGTAATCGCATAGATGAAGCCTGTGCATACCGCCTGGATATCGAATGCAAAGCCGTGATGCATACCGAGGCGGTTCTGAATATCGACAGCGGTTGCGGGAAATGTATTATCGGGTGTCGACGTCGCCAGAATAATCAGATCGATTTCGTCCGGGGTCAGTCCTGCATCAGCAAGGGCGGCCTCGGCGGCCCTGGTCCCCAGCGTTGCCGTCGTTTCATCGGCATCGGCGATAAAGCGGCTATGAATACCGGTCCTTTGAACAATCCACTCGTCTGTCGTATCGACAATTTTTTCGAACTCAGCATTCGACATCGAACGCCGGGGCGTTGCAGCACCCGAACCGAGAACTACCGACCGTATCATTCCTAATCCACCCCGCCCCTGTGTTCGTCGTCGGATTTTCCGGTACCGGCAGTTCCCTCGTCCCGGCCTCCCACGTGCTGGCCGTGAAATCGTTCAATGTCATTTGCGATTTTTGCCAGCAGCTTATTGCGCGCCATGTCGTAGCCCAGTTCGACAGCTGCCGCAAAACCTTCCTGGTCGGTTCCACCGTGGCTCTTGACTACAATTCCGTTCAGGCCAAGAAAAACACCGCCATTGGCCTTGCGCACGTCCATCTTCTCGCGCAGGCGGTCAAATGCACCCTTCGCGAAAAGGTACCCGATCCGCGCCATCACGGTGCGGTCCATGGCTTCGCGAAGATATCCCGCGATCTGGCGGACCGTACCTTCAGCCGTTTTTAGCGCAATATTGCCGGAAAACCCTTCGGTCACGACAACATCAACCGTGCCTTTGCCGAGATCATCACCTTCGACGAATCCGTGATATTCCATCGTCGGCATTACTGCGTTGCGTAACAGACGGCCGGCTTCGCGGACCTCTTCCTGGCCCTTGATCTCCTCGACACCGACATTGAGGAGACCGACGACAGGGCGCTCTATGCCAAACAGCGCGCGTGCCATGGCCGACCCAAGAATCGAGAAATCGATCAGTTGTTGTGCGTCGGCACCGATCGTTGCGCCAACATCAAGGACTATGCTTTCACCCTTCATGGTCGGCCAGATTGCGGCAATCGCCGGCCTTTCGATTTTTGCCATTGGGCGCAGGCAAAATTTTGACATGGCCATCAGCGCGCCGGTATTGCCGGCAGAGACACATACATCGGCATCCCCTGCCTTGACCGCCTCGATGGATTTCCACATGGAGGACTTCCAGCGCCCGTGGCGCAATGCCCTGCTCGGCTTGTCGTCCATCCGCACAGAAATTTCACAATGAACAAACTCGCTAACCCGTTCTATTTCGGGAAAGCGCTTGAGGACCGGCAATGTCGTGCTTTCCTTGCCAAACACAACAAAGCGGACGTCTGGTCGCCGCACGAGTACTTTTGCAAGACTTGGGACAATGACTTCAGGGCCGAAGTCACCACCCATCGCGTCTATGGAAATTCGTATCACTCAGCCTCCGCGTTGTTCTGCGCCCCGTTGCGCGTGCGAGTTCAGGAAAAATAGTCGAATTGTCCCAACGGACAAGCGCCAGGGCGGTTTTTACCGCGGATTCTTCTTGTTGACCGGAAATTTGGCAAGCGCGGCGAATGGCGAGACCGGTTTATCGTCATTCGTTGTGGCATCATTCTCATCCGTCTGCAAATCGGCGCGGTGACCAGGAACGCGGGGGTAAAGGTCTATTCCAAGCGAAAAATGCTCAATCGCCAGTGCTGCCAGATCGAGACTGCCGGCCTCAATCATTTCAGGAGCATCTGGGCTGCCGTAATCGATGATGATTTCCGGCTCGTGTTTTTCCCGCTGCGTCTTGCTCGAAGGTGCCGGACGATATGTCGCATCGACCGATTCGCTGATCCGGTTTTCAACGGGGCCGAGCGTGACGACGCATTCCTGTACGATATCGGCTTCAACTGTACCGGTCACGCGGGCACCATCGCGTCGCCAAGGCAAGACCTGCAATTCGGCAACGAACCGCTTGATATCCATCAGACCATGCTCGCGGGAAAGCCACCGGCATTCATCTTCGCCAGCTTCAATGCGGATTTTCCGGCCCGCAGCTGGCAACCGCGTGACATCAATAGTGAAGACCAGTGGACTGCCGTTTTGGGATTGTTGTTCCATCTGCTTCAATTACTTCTCTCCCGCGAAGTTGGCATTGCGTCGCCAAAGCTGATGCGCCCCTTGCAAATATCTTCATCCGGCAGGGTATCGAGGTGCCCGCAGGCTTTCAACACCAGTACCGCTAGCGGATTGGCACCGGACCATTCTCCGGCTGTTTCCGGCATGATGTTTCGCGCAAGTGCGGCCGCGAGTGCTATCCGGTCGCCGTCATCGATTGCCGCCGTGTAGGAAGCCGCGCGGCCATAAAACATGCGCGCGAGCTTTTTCATGCGCTTGGGAACCGATGTATCTCCTATTCCGAGTTCTCTTAGGGCGTAGTCGATGTCCTTGAAATACTCGTCTGTGACGTGCTGACCAATTTCTTCCAGGATAACGCTGCGGCCCTTCAAACGCCGCAGAAAAAGAACCATGTGAAGGGCAATCAATTCGAAACGGCCAAGCGGAGTATCCGGCACACCAAAGCCGGCGTAGAATCCCGGTTGCCGCGCTGCCGCCACGATTTCCATGTACAGGGCATCGGCAATGACGTGGTTGGTAGGCTTGTGGCCAAACAGGCGGCGAAACATGTCAAATTCCTTCCTTGCGGGCGCATCGGTTACGGTTGCATCCGCAGCAAAGCTGGTTTACCGAAGTTCGCACGTTGCACAAGTGCTGCGTCATTCGACATGGAGATGCCTTTGAAAGCGCTGATATTCAATCTCACGCGGATCAACACCGTGTCTGTGGCGACATTGGTGGCGGCAAGTATCGCCCTGTCGGCGTGCAACAGTGTCACGGAGACACTCAACCCGCGGCAATCATTGGTTCACGGATATGTTCTTGACGAGGGGGCGCTCGATTTTGTGCCAATCGGTTCAAGCCGCGAGCAGGTATTACTGGCGCTGGGAACACCATCGACCTCCAATACCATTGATGCAAATGAATCCTACTATTACATTTCTCAAAAGCGGGTGCGCCCGGTGGCTTTCATGAATCCGAAAGTTGTCGATCAGCGCGTACTTGCGATCTATTTCGATGAAGAGGGCCGCGTCTCGAATATTGCCAATTATGGCCTGCAGGACGGCAAGGTGTTCGACTTCATTTCGAGGACGACGCCCACCGGAGGCAAGGATCAGACCTTCATCGGACAATTGCTGTCCGGCGTCGCTGGTGGTGCGCCGCAACGGCCGCTATTTGGCAACTGACCGGGATATTCCCCCGTCAATCAGATTTACATGAAAAACCCCGCACACCGGTGCGGGGTTTCTTATAATGTCGGGCCTGTTGGTTAGTGCGCGAGCACTGCGAGCAGCAGAAGCGCCATGATGTTGGTGATCTTGATCGCCGGGTTGACGGCAGGACCGGCTGTATCCTTGTAGGGATCGCCGACCGTGTCACCGGTAACCGATGCCATGTGCGCATCGGAACCTTTCTCATGCTTGACACCGTCCTTGTCGATGAAGCCGTCTTCAAACGACTTCTTGGCATTGTCCCATGCGCCACCACCGGAAGTCATGGAAACAGCAACAAACAGGCCGTTGACAATGACGCCGAGAAGCGAAGCGCCCAGTGCAGCAAAGGCCGATGCTTTCGATCCGGAGATCAGCAGAACGCCGAAATAGACAAACAAGGGCGCCAGTACCGGTAACAGTGACGGAATGATCATTTCACGGATCGCCGCCTTGGTCAGCATGTCGACAGCGCGGCCATAATCCGGCTTTTCCGTGCCTTCCATGATGCCCGGCTTTTCGCGGAACTGCCTGCGGACTTCCTCTACCACAGCGCCACCTGCCCTGCCGACAGCTGTCATGGCGATGCCGCCAAACAGATAGGGAATAAGCCCGCCAAAGATCAGGCCGGCAACCACATAGGGATTGGAAAGGTCAAAGGATACCGTCCCCATGTCGGCGAAATACGGATACTTGTCCGAATTCGCGGCAAAGAACTTCAGATCGTTCGAATAGGCAGCAAACAGAACCAGTGCGCCCAATCCGGCCGAACCGATTGCATATCCCTTGGTCACGGCCTTGGTCGTGTTGCCGACCGCATCAAGGGCGTCGGTCGAGCGGCGAACATCAGGATCAAGTCCTGCCATTTCCGCAATTCCGCCGGCATTGTCGGTGACCGGACCGAAGGCATCGAGTGCAACAATCATGCCGGCCAGGCCAAGCATTGCTGTCACCGCGATGCCTGTGCCGTAAAGGCCTGCGAGCTGATATGTCGCGATGATACCGCCGACGATGACGATCGCGGGAAGTGCTGTCGACTCAAGCGAAACAGCAAGGCCCTGAATGACGTTTGTACCGTGGCCGGTAACCGATGCCTGGGCAATCGAATTGACCGGGCGTTTGTCGGTCCCTGTGTAGTATTCGGTGATAACCACAATAAGGCCGGTAACGATCAAACCGATAACGCCGCAGAAGAACAGGTTCGTGCCGGTAATCATCATGCCGTCAACGACGCCAACGTCTCCCCAACCGATCGACAGGGATGTTGCACCGCCAAGTCCGATGATCGAAAGCAGGCCAGTGACGATCAGGCCGCGGTAGAGCGCACCCATGATCGAACCGTTGGCGCCAAGCTTGACGAAGAACGTACCGATGATTGACGTGATGATGCAGACACCGCAGATCAGCAGCGGGTAAAGCATGACCGACTCCAACACGGCAGTGCCGGAAAAGAAGATCGCGCCGAGAACCATCGTGGCGACGACGGTCACCGCATAGGTTTCGAAAAGGTCGGCTGCCATGCCGGCGCAGTCGCCGACATTATCACCGACGTTATCGGCAATCGTTGCCGGGTTGCGCGGGTCGTCTTCTGGAATACCGGCCTCAACCTTGCCGACAAGATCACCGCCAACATCTGCACCCTTGGTGAAGATGCCGCCGCCAAGACGGGCGAAGATCGAGATAAGCGATGCGCCGAACCCGAGCGAAACCAGTGAATCAACCACCGTACGGCTATCGGGTTCGTAACCCAGCGGGCCGGTCAGCACGGTGTAGTAGATCGAGAGCGCAAGAAGCGCGAGACCGGCGACGAGCATGCCGGTGATTGCACCGGATTTGAACGCCACATCGAGACCGGCGGCGAGGCTGTTTGACGCTGCCTGTGCGGTCCGAAGATTGGCGCGCACCGAGATGTTCATCCCGATATAACCTGCCGCACCGGACAATACGGCACCGATCAAGAAGCCGATTGCAGCCAAAGATGACAGAAGCCACCACGCGATCAGAAACACAACCACGCCTACCATTGCGATGGTTGTGTACTGCCGGTTCAGATAGGCCGAAGCGCCCTCGCGGATGTAGCCTGCGATTTCCTGCATACGTGCATTGCCCTGATCGGCAGAAAGCACCGATTGCGTTGCCCACAAAGCGTAGACAACCGAAAGCAACCCGCAGGCGATGACGAGATAGAGCATGGTCATTGCCAAATTTCCCTGGTTTTGGTCCGCTGGATCCCCTCGCTGGACCGTTGAACGGAGCCCGCACGCTTTAACAAGATGTGCACGGACTTTCGACGCGGCTTATGCGTAAAGGGTCGCGTTACGTCAAGGTTTTGTTAGACATTCGCCGAATTTTCGCGGGAAATCCCATTCTTTTTGGGCGCCGCGATCGGAGAAGTGCTCAATTTGCCGACCGTTTCTCCAGCACCGTGCTCCAGTAGAGCGCCACGAGGCAGAATGCGGTAACCGGGAAAATAACCCAGTTGAGCATATCCCACCCGTGAGACACGAAAACCCTACCGGACATCAGGGATGCGAATGCGACTGTACCAAACAGTACGAAATCATGAATGCCCTGAACCTTGTTTTTTTCCGATGGACGGTAGGATTCCGTGACCATTGTCGTAGCGGAAATAAATGCGAAATTCCATCCGATGCCGAGCAGGATCAGTGCCAGCCAGAATTGCCATAGTGCGATTCCTGACAGGGCCACTGTAGCGCAACCGACAAGAAGCGTCATTCCGGCAATCAGGACCGGAATGGTGCCAAACCGAGCGATCAGGCGGCCTGTAACAAAACTTGGCGCAAACATTGCCATTACGTGCCATGAAATACCAAGCGTGGCCTGGTCGGCAGAAAATCCGCAGGCAACCATCGCCAGCGGCGCGCCGGTCATAACAAAGCTCATCATTGCGTAAGCCCCGATGCCGCAGGTAACGGCACCAACAAAACGCGGCTGCAGGATGATTTGCGGCAGTGGCCGGGCCATGTCGGTATCGGCCATGTGCACCGGCACGGAATCCTTTCGAAGCCTGAGTAATGTCAGGAAACCAGCCCCGATTGCAGCCAAGACCACAATAGCTACAAAAGAACCGGCAAACATGACAGGGGCGAATGCTTCGCGTGTTAATATCACGGTTTGCGGGCCAATTACCGCGGCAAATATCCCACCCCCCAGAACCCATGATATGGCTCTTGGCTTGAACGAAGGCGGCGAATTGTCGGCGGCTGCAAAGCGGTATTGCTGGGAAAACGACCCGCCAACCCCCACGATGAGAAGGCCCGCAGCGAACATCCAGAAATTAGCCTGAAACAAGGCGACAGCCGCGGTTATTCCGCCCAAAGCGGTGACCGACGTTCCCGTCAGAAAGCCGTTGCGGCGGCCAACAGCGCGCATCAATGCTGCCGCAGGCAGCGCTCCAAGTGCCACGCCGATGTTGAAACCGGTAACCGGTGCGGTCGCCAGAGACTTGTCTGCGCCCAGCAAATACAGTCCGGCAAGCCCGCCGATCGAAATCGAGATCGGGGCGCAGGCACCGATAAAGGCCTGCGCTCCGCACAAAATCAGTGCCGTGCGGCGCGCCTCGGCCTCGGATAGCGGCTCGCTCATTTCTTTTTTGCCGCCTTTGTGCCTGCTAAAACCTGTGTGTTGCGGACACGTCGTGCGACGCGATCCAGCACGGCATTCACCAACTTGGGTTCCGCTTGGTCATAAAAGGCCTTGGCGATATCCACATATTCGGAAATGACCACCGCAACCGGCACTTCCGGGCGGTTTGCCAATTCATAGGCCCCGGCGCGGAGAATGGCGCGCAAGGTCGAATCGATGCGTGAAAGCGGCCAGTCGCCTTCCAGGGACTGATGGATTACCGGGTCGATCTGTTTCTGATTTTTTACGACACCGGAAAGTATCTTGCGGAACCATTGGCTGTCTGCTTGACGGTAGGTATCACCATCAATTTCCCGGCCGAGCCGATGCGCCTCGTATTCGGCCACGATCTCCACCAAGCCCGATCCTGCGACATCCATCTGATACAAGGCCTGGACCGCGGCCAGTCTTGCCGCGCCACGCATATTGGCGCCCTTTGCCTCCTTGGAAGCGTCATCGGTCATCGCGTACCGAACCTGGATTTCAGTTCGACCATCGCAAGCGCCGCGCGAGCGGCAAATCCTCCTTTGTCGAGATCATCGCGGCGAGCTCGCGCCCAGGCCTGTTCTCCATTTTCAACTGTCAATATACCGTTGCCTATGGCAAGCCTGTTCTGGACAGACAGATCCATCAATGCCCTGGACGATTCATTGGCGACTATTTCGAAGTGATGTGTTTCGCCACGAATGACGACACCGAGTGCAACATAGCCATCAAAGTGCTGTGCACCGGTTTCGGCAAACGCAATTGCAGAAGGGACTTCCAGAGCCCCCATTACCGTTGCAATGTCGAAAGTCGCACCAGCCCCATCCAAGACTGCCTTGGCGCCGTCGAGCAGGGCATCTGCCAGATCGTCGTAAAAACGAGCTTCGACAATCAGGAAATGCGGCGCTTTTTTCGCCATCGGGTAATCTCCGGCAAATCTCGATGAAAATTGGTAACGCTGATTAGGCTTCTTTGTCAGATACGGCAAGACGTGCGGCATAGCGCGCCATGGTATCAACTTCGATATTGACCATATCACCTGCCCTGCGCTCACCCCAGGTCGTCACCTCGAGCGAATGGTGGATCAGTAAAACGTCAAATTCCGTGCCATTGACCTTGTTAATCGTCAGCGAAGTGCCATCAAGCGCTATCGAGCCCTTTGGCGCGATAAAACGGGCCAGGTCCGGCGGTGCGCGCAATACAAAGCGGACGGCATCGCCTGCGTCTTTTGCCGCCAAAATTTCGGCCATTCCATCGACGTGACCGGAAACGATGTGGCCGCCAAGTTCGTCACCCACCTTCAAAGCCCGTTCGAGATTGAGGTGTGTGCCGTTCTTCCAGTTTCCGGCGTTGGTCAGCCGCAGGGCTTCTTCCCAAGCTTCGACCTCGAACCAGTGCGAATTGCTGTTTTCCGGTGGCAATGCAACGACCGTCAGGCATACACCATTGCAGGCAATGGACGCACCAATACGGATCGTTTCGGGTTCATAGACAGATGCGATGCGGAACCGCTTGCCTTTGGGTAGGGGTTCCACGTCAGCGACACGGCCAATATCGGTGACAATCCCGGTAAACATCAGGCAAGCCTCGTCCATTCACAATAGCGGTCTTCGCCATAGCGCAGCAACGCTGTCTGCACAAACCCGGCCGGAACGGTGTCGTTTGTCACCGGCGACCCGATTCCGTGACGGCCAATCGGTTGCGTGCCGGAAAACATGGCGATGCGGTCTACCAGACCTTCATCGAGAAAACTGCGGGCTACTTGTGCGCCTCCTTCAATCATCAGGTTTTGGACGCCGCGTGCAGCTAGGTCTTCAAGCAGTTCCGGCAATGCAATACGGCCCTCAGCCAATTCTGATGCAAGGAGCGTCGCTCCGGCATTTTGGTAGCTTCGGCGGCGCTCTTCGGGAAGTGTGCCGGCGGCGGCAATGAGAACCGAAACTCTGGTACTGTTGCTTAGCATGGAGGCATCTGCAGGCATTCGGCCATTGGCATCAAGAACGATCCGTATCGGCGAACGGTCCTCCAGGCCGGGCAACCGGCACGTCAGATCCGGATCATCTTCGAGAACTGTACCAACACCAATCAAAATAGCATCGGACTGGGCACGCATGACATGGACCTGGTCCCGCGAGACCGGCCCTGTGATCGTAACCTGACCGGCACCGGCCCGGCCAATCTTGCCGTCTGAGGAAACCGCCAATTTCAACGTTACGAAGGGACGGCCATTTGAAGTGCGGCTGAGGTATCCGGCCATGGCTTCCCTTGCACGGACTGCAAGAATATTCTCCGTCACCGAAACTCCGGCATTGCGCAGGATGGCATAACCCTCGCCGCTCACACGGGGATCGGGGTCCGATGCCGCGCCGACGACACGCGCGATACCCGCGCTGACAAGCGCTTCGGCGCAGGGTGGCGTGCGGCCGTGGTGGGCACAGGGCTCAAGCGTGACATAGGCGGTCGCGCCTTTTGCCTCAGCACCGGCTTCGTCAAGTGCTGCCGCTTCGGCATGGGGCCTGCCTCCGACGGCGGTTACACCTCGACCGATAATACGTGGGCCCTGCCCGTCATCTCGAACAATCAAGGTTGCCACCGAAGGATTTGTCCCGGTCGCACCGAGGTTTCGGAAGGAGAACCGGATTGCAGCCGCCATCAACCGGTTGTCATCGTCCAGGTATTGGACTTGCCCTGATTGGTGACCCGGCACGGCAGTCATTCCTTGTCGGCGTCAGGCGTATCGGCGCTGGCGGCGTCGCCGTCGAGTTCGCCCAGAACGTCATGAAAGTCCTTCGGTTCACGGAAATTGCGGTAGACTGAGGCAAACCTGACATAAGCGACATCATCAAGCCCCTTCAGCGCTTCCATAACCAGATGGCCTATGGTGTCCGACGGGATTTCCGCTTCACCGGTACTTTCCAGTTGCCGCACTATTCCTGATACCGCCCGCTCGACCCGGTCCGGATCGACATTGCGCTTGCGCAAGGCCGTCTCCAGTGAGCGCAGCAGTTTGTCACGGTCAAACCGCACCTTGCGGCCGGATTTCTTGTGGACCATCAGCTCGCGAAGCTGGACCCTTTCAAATGTCGTGAAGCGCCCGCCGCAATCGGGACAGACCCGGCGGCGGCGAATCGCAACGCCATCTTCCGCTGGCCGCGAATCCTTGACCTGGGTATCTTGTGACTGACAGTAGGGACAGCGCATAGGAATATCCGATTCTGGATCGATTCCACCGTGTTTACCCCAGATGCGGGTAGATCGGGAACCGGTCTGTCAGTTCGACCACCTTTTTCTTTACCGCGTTCTCAACAAGCGCATTGCCGTCTTCGGAATTGGCAGCCTTCAAACCGTCAAGAACCTCAGCGATCAGGTCTCCGATCTCGCGGAATTCTGCCTCACCAAAACCGCGCGTGGTTCCCGCCGGCGTCCCAAGGCGAATTCCGGACGTAACGAACGGCTTTTCAGGATCGAACGGGATACCGTTCTTGTTACAGGTGATAAAGGCGCGACCCAATGCCGCTTCCGCCCGTTTGCCGGTTGCGTTCTTCGGACGCAGATCGACCAGCATCAGATGATTGTCTGTGCCTCCGGATACAATATCCAGACCTGAATCGGTGAGGCTTACAGCCAGTGCCTTTGCGTTGGCAACCACGCTCGCCGCATAAGCCTTGAAACCGGGCTGCAACGCCTCGCCAAAAGCAACAGCCTTGGCGGCAATAATGTGCATCAGCGGTCCGCCCTGCAAACCCGGAAAGACGGCCGAGTTGATCTTCTTTGCGATCGCTTCGTCGTTCGAGAGGATCAACCCGCCACGCGGACCACGCAGCGATTTGTGTGTGGTCGTGGTGACAACATGGGCGTGGGGCACGGGCGACGGATGAACACCGCCAGCAACGAGGCCGGCAATATGCGCCATGTCTACCATCAAATAGGCTCCAACGGAATCGGCTATCTCGCGAAACCTTTTCCAGTCCCAGAAACGTGAATAAGCGGTGGCCCCCGCAATAATCAGCTTTGGCTTGTGATCCCGCGCCTTACGCTCAACTTCTTCCATGTCGAGCAGATTGTCGGCCTCGCGTACACCATAGGAAACGACATCAAACCATTTGCCCGACATGTTGACCGGCGACCCGTGGGTCAAATGGCCGCCTGAATTCAGGTCCAGTCCCATGAACGTGTCGCCAGGTCGAAGAAGAGCCAAAAAAACAGCCTGATTCATCTGGCTTCCGGAACTCGGCTGGACGTTTGCGAAACCACAGCCAAACAGCTTTTTCGCCCGCTCAATTGCCAGTTCCTCGGCGATGTCAACAAATTGGCAGCCGCCATAGTAGCGTTTGCCCGGATAGCCCTCGGCATATTTGTTGGTCATGATCGAGCCTTGCGCCTCAAGGACCGCACGCGAAACAATGTTTTCCGAAGCAATCAGTTCGATTTCGTGGCGCTGCCGGCCGAGTTCGCTGGCAATCGCAGCAAAAATTTTCGGATCGGCTTGTTCCAACGGCGTATTGAAGGCGGCGGCGTTGTCCAGCATGGATTTGAACCTTTCGCTACGGCAACTGGTAAAGGCGGGCGTTTAGCATGTTTGACGCCGGTTTCCACCACCCCCGTTGCGAAAATTGTCATTCTGCTTGCGCCAAACGATAACGGGCCCGCAACCGGGCCCGTTCAAAACATTTGCGACTAAAAACCAGTTATCAGAGCGCGGAACTCAGGCGCAGTTCATCAACGCCGTCACGCCCGTAGATGTCATCACGGAAATGAACAACGCCATCACCGGTCGACCATGCCGAAATGTAGGTGAAATAGACCGGAACCGGATCGGCAAGCGGAATGGGATTGATATCGCCCGTCTTGATCGATGCCTCAATCGTGCGGCGGTCCCAGCCGGGTGTATTCTTGAGCAGCCAGGAGGACAGGTCGCGAACATTTTGGACGCGGACACAGCCCGATGACTCAAAACGCATCAGTTTCCCGAACAGACTTTGTTGCGGCGTATCATGCATGTAAACTGCGTGTGGATTGTGAAAGTTGATTTTGGTCGACGACATGGCGTTGATTTTTCCCGGATCCTGCCGGAACATCAGATCAACCGCTTCATCGGTACTCCAATCAACGGACTCCGGCTGCACTTCAACACCCTGCGGGTTGAACAACCTGATCTTGTTGCGTGTCAGGTAACCAGGGTCCTTGCGCATCAAGGGTATGATGTCTTTCTGAACAATCGACTTCGGTGCGGTCCAGTAGGGATTGAGGATAACCTCGTGAATGCGGGAGTTGAGAATTGGCGTCTGGCGATCCGTTTTGCCGACGATCGCCGTATGGCGTTGCACTACGCGGCCATTCTCCACAGCTTCGATCTGGGCTGCCGGTATGTTCACCATAACGTAACGTTCGCCAAGGAAGCCGGACATCGAACGCAGCCGTACAAGATTTGTCTCCAATTGGCCGAGTCGAACCGGCGCCGAGACATTCATCGCCGCATAAGTGTAGCGGCCAAGGACGCCGTCGTCGGGCAGACCATGACGGCGCTGAAAGCGTTTGACTGCCGCATCGACATAGGTGTCGAAGGCATCGGAAATTCCGGCACGGGTCGACAGGTCGCCGGATATCATCAATCTGCGGCGCATGATCGAAACATCCGGATCAACGACGCCAAGGCGCAGCTTTTTACGCGCCGGTACAATCGGCCATCCGCCGTTTGAGACAATACCTGCGTACTCGAGCACCGCAGCTTCGATGTAGGTCACGGTTTCGGGGCTGAATATCGGCAGGGTAGATGTAACCTTACCCGCGCGCGAGGCACTTGCGTCGAACTGATCGTTCCAGTTGCCGCGGCGTTTCGAACGCAAGATCTGGTCTATGCCGGTTTCCGCAAATGACGATCCGGCTTGCATCGCAAGACCGGCCGCACCGATGCCCGCCAGGAAGTGGCGGCGGTTTGATCTGGTATAGTCTTTCGTGCTCATGCCCGGTCATACCCCATATTGGCGTCCACTCCCCAAATCGATTTCGGCGAATCTATTCTGTCCGGCGTTAACAAATCATCAACCATAAATGTGACGGCGATATGCCTGCCTGGTATGCGCGCAGCCGAACGGGGACCGTTTTTCACTATAATATGGCCGTAAAATGACCCGTCCAGAACCGATCCGCATTGAAATACGCACGATTTTGTTACCGGCACGGCACCGCAACGCAATAACCCGGCACTGTGGCCGGGCTATGGATCGTCTATCTGATTTTTGATTTGATTTACATGCGATAGGCGATTGTGTCGTTCCAGAAGCGATCGAGCCGTTGCAGGGCCCGGTTCATGTGCTGGAATTCCTGGGCTGATATCCCGCCCACCTGCTCTATCGAGCCGATATGGCGCTCATACAGGCCGGCAACGACATCAGCCACTTCATTACCCTTATCAGTCAGGCTGATACGAACCGAACGGCGGTCCACCTTGGAGCGGCGATGATTGACGAATCCCAGATCAACCAGCTTCTTCAAATTGTAGGACACGTTGGAACCAAGGTAGTAGCCGCGCGAACGCAATTCGCCCGCTGTCAGTTCAGAATTGCCAATATTGAAGATGAGCAGTGCCTGTATTGCATTGATGTCGCTGCGGCCGTTGCGCTCGAATTCATCCTTGATGACATCAAGCAAACGGCGATGCAGGCGCTCTACGAGCTGCAGGGCCTCCATATAAAGTGCCCGCAATCCCTCTTCGCGGTCAGCCTCGCCCGACCCGGCCTGTAGCTCACGATTTGCGCTTATCATTACTCTTAGCCTTCATTGTTTAATGCCCTGAAATTTTTGTTATTGAGGGGCACAATAACGAAAGCTGATAAAATTCGACTTAAAACGCAGGCTTAACAATTGCTTACGATAGGCGAACGTTAAAAACCGGTAAACGCCCGGTTAACGCGCCAAAGCGCGCCTGCGCAGGGAAATGGCGGCCATGAAGCAAATAAATACAAATGCGACAAGTCCGTGCACCGCAAGAATTTCCGGTTTTGCGCCGAACTTTGCTGAATAAACATAATACATGGTCGTTTCACCAGCGGCGCAAATAAACCAGACCACAGGCCCCCAGGACGTAAGCATCCAAAGGCCCACCGCGGCAAACGGGAACAATACCGACAGCGCCGACACGGCGATTTGCCAATGCAGCGGCATCAAATCAAAACGCCATTCGTCGCCCGGATAGTAACCTATCAGCCGGATCCAGTAAGCGATGCCGACGATAATGCAATAAGTCGACACGCCGCGTAAAAACCAGGAAAAGGCGATTTGCACACCATCCGGCTTAAGAATGCGAGTGTCGATTCCCTCTGTCACGGAATGGTCAATTCCTTCTCGCCCAGGGGCGCAAAATAGCCATCAATATCTGCCGGATTGATAGCATCAAGACTGACTGGTTTCCATTGCGGATTGCGATCCTTGTCTATAACCGCTGCGCGAATGCCTTCGTAGAAGTCATGCCCTACAAGCATCCGGCTGACAATTCGGAATTCCATGGCCATGCATTCTTCCATCGATAGCTCTGCGCCTGTGCGTATCTGGCGAAAGGCAATCGAAAGACTGGTTGGAGAATTGCGCCTGAGGTTTTTCAGGACACCGGCTGCGAAACTGTTGCCATTTTCGGCAGCAAGGCTCACGCATTCAACCAGGTGTGGCAGAGCGTTGGCCGAAAACCAGGTCGCGATA
>JAHEGF010000261.1 GCA_024645155.1 Phyllobacteriaceae bacterium
CCGTGCTTACCAGGCCCTTGGCGGTGTCTATTCGGCGCAGGAAGACTACAAGAAATCTGCGGCGTTATTCGATCGTGCAGCCGCTGTATTCACCAATCCGGGCCGTGAACACTGGAACCTGTTTTACCAGCGCGGGATAGCCCATGAGCGCAATAAGGAATGGGACAAGGCCGAACCCAATTTCTTCAAGGCGCTTGATCTCTATCCCGACCAGCCACAGGTTCTCAATTACCTTGGCTACTCATGGGTTGATATGAACATCAAGCTGGAGGAGGGCCTGGAACTGATCCGCAGGGCTGTCGATCTGCGTCCGCGTGACGGTTACATCGTCGATTCGCTGGGCTGGGCCTATTTCCGTCTTGGCCGCTTCGAAGAGGCGGTTAGCGAACTTGAGCGCGCGGTTTCGCTCAAGCCGGATGATCCGACAATAAACGACCATCTTGGGGACGCCTACTGGCGCGCCGGCCGCCGCCGTGAGGCGACTTTCCAGTGGCGCCATGCCCGTGACATGAAACCCGATGCCGATATTATGGCGGCGATCGAACAGAAACTCCAAGCCGGAATGCCGCCTCTTGATGCAAACGACACCGTTGCCAAGCCGAAGGTAGGCGACGCGCCAGCCGGGGATACCAAGGGATAACCGGTCCTGGCCGTGTCAGCAGCTTACCCAGCGGCCACCGACGGACTTGGTGCATTCAAGCTGAACGCGCTGCCGCCTGTCATTGTTCGGCCAGACCTTCTTGCAAATGCATTCATTGGAGCCACGCTTGCGCACATAGTCGCAAATGATGGTCAGGCAAAGCATTCCTGTGTCCGCATCGTAGGCATCACCGCGCCCGCCTCCATCCCCGGCATAAGCGCCGGACAGGGGAGCTGCCAGCGAAACAGCCACAATGAGACCTGCGAAATAGCGGCTTGCGCGACTAATACTGTTCAATCCGGTGTTCATTGGCGGTGTCCTCATGACGAAACGGTATCAACCCTAGCTGAACTTCGCCAGATGGCGAAATCAAATAGGCGCGATCATCCGGCGACCGGGGCCGGACGCCTTGACGCCCACGGCGGTCACCACTACGGTCCGCGCGATTTTCATTCGCGCACCCTACGGACCGGCCTGTGACCAGCGACCTTCCCGACCACATGAACCCCAAGCGTTCCTTTCAGGGTCTCATATTGAGTTTGCACGATTATTGGGCGCGTTACGGTTGCGTCATCCTGCAGCCCTATGACATGGAAGTCGGTGCCGGTACTTTCCATCCGGCGACAACATTGCGGTCACTCGGCCCGCGCGACTGGAATGCGGCCTATGTCCAGCCCTCGAGGCGGCCAAAGGACGGGCGCTATGGCGAAAATCCGAACCGGCTGCAGCACTATTACCAGTATCAGGTCATATTGAAGCCCAATCCGCCCGATTTGCAGGAACTCTATCTCGGGTCGCTTGATGCGATCGGCATTGATCCGCTGCTCCATGACATCCGCTTTGTGGAAGATGACTGGGAAAGCCCGACACTGGGGGCATGGGGTCTCGGTTGGGAGTGCTGGTGCGACGGCATGGAGGTTTCACAGTTCACCTATTTCCAGCAGGTTTGCGGCATCGAATGCGCTCCGGTTTCCGGTGAACTCACCTATGGCCTGGAGCGGCTGGCGATGTATGTGCAAGGTGTCGACAACGTCTACGACCTGAATTTCAACGGTCTTGAAGGTGATGCAAGGGTTACCTACGGCGATGTCTTCCTGCAGGCCGAGCAGGAGTATTCGCGCTATAATTTCGAATATGCGGCGACCGAACCGCTGCTTCGGCATTTCGAAGATGCCGAAGCGGAATGCGCGGCACTACTGGCGGCTGGCGCACCTGGTGAAGCTGGAGCGCTGCACAAATGCGTATTGCCGGCCTACGACCAGTGCATCAAGGCAAGCCATGTCTTCAACCTGCTCGATGCCCGCGGCGTCATCTCGGTGACCGAGCGCCAGAGCTATATTCACCGCGTCCGCGACCTGTCACGACAGTGCGGCGAAGCATTCTTGCAAACCGAGGCGGGCGGCTTGGCGCATAAAGCTTCCGTCGCCTGACCGACACACCGTTCACCATTGCAAGCCTTTCCGTTTCGCGGTCGGCTGGTTATTGTTCCGGCAAAAATATTCTGGAGAACACGATCATGCAAAAAGGCGAAGTAGCGGCAACCGCGCCGATCAAAGTCGAAGTCGAGGCGGGCAAGAACTATTTCTGGTGCGCCTGCGGCAGGTCGGCAAATCAGCCGTTTTGCGACGGTTCGCACAAGGGCAGCGAATTTTCACCGGTCAAATGGACGGCTGAGGACGATGGTGCGAAATTCTTTTGCGCCTGCAAGCAGACCGATGGCCGCCCGTTCTGTGACGGCTCGCACAAGAAGCTTTGATCCCGAAAACTAGTCTGCCAGTCTCAGGAAAATGCCGTTTTTTATCATGTAAGGCGTAGCCATGGGATACTTCGACTTGGCCACCGTTTCGACTGCGCGACGGATACCGGCTGGCTTTGTCTCGGCTGACGGTTGACCGAAAGTTGCGAAAACGGTGGTCAATGCAGCCAGGTGAATGATGAGGGCGACGTGTTTCATGACTGTGGGTCGCTCCTGCCGGCTAACAGGTTCAAATTTATTTTGCCGCGCCCAATCCACGCTTTCAGGATGACATTGCGGCCTGCGCTTGCTAATCCCGCGCGGACACTGAAATCCATGTGAAAGCCAAATGCCCGACCTGTTGCTTGAACTTCGATCCGAGGAAATTCCCGCGCGCATGCAGCGCAAGGCCGCCGGTGACCTGAAAAAACTGGTTACCGACGGGCTGGTTGCGGCCGGACTGACCTATGAGGCGGCGCGCGAATACTGGACGCCTCGGCGGCTGGCGCTGGATATTCGCGGTGTGACGGCACGTTCAAGGGATATTCGCGAGGAACGCAAGGGTCCGCGCACCGATGCGCCCGAAAAGGCGATTTCCGGGTTCCTGCGCGGAGCAGGACTGACTTCCGTCGAACAGGCCACCGTGCATACCGATCCCAAAAAGGGCGATTTTTACGTCGCGGTTATCGAAAAGCCGGGCCAGGCAGCCGAAGACATCATCGCCGGAATGATGCCAGCCATTATCAGGGAGTTTCCATGGCCGAAATCGATGCGCTGGGGCGAGGCGTCGCGCAACCCCGGCTCGTTGCGCTGGGTGCGCCCGCTGCAGTCGATTGTCTGCACCTTCGGCCCGGAGACAGAAGAACCGGTTATCGCCGAATTCGAGATCGCGGGCATCCGCTCCGGCAATGAAACCTGGGGTCATCGTTTTCATGCGCCGCAAGCGATCACCGTGCGTCGTTTCGATGACTATGTCGCCGGTTTGGAAAAGGCGAAAGTCGTGCTTGATGCAGAGCGCCGCAAGGAGATCATCCTTGCCGACGCAACGAACCTCGCATTTGCCGCCGGTCTCGAGCTTGTCGAGGACGAGGCGCTGCTCGAGGAAGTCGCGGGTCTGGTCGAATGGCCGGTCGTGCTGATCGGCGAGTTTGTCGAGGCCTATCTCGATATCCCCGACGAAATCACAAGGTTGACGATCAAGACCAACCAGAAATGCTTTGTCACCCGCAAGCAGGGTTCTAATACGCTGTCGAACCGCTTCGTACTCGTTGCCAATATTGCTGCAAGCGATGGTGGCAGGGAGATTGCACACGGCAACGGCAAGGTCGTCGCTGCCCGCCTGTCTGATGCGCTCTATTTCTGGCAGACCGACCAGGCAGACCTGCCCGATCTTGAGAACCTAAAGGCGTCAGCTGAAAAATTCGAACTCGATCTGACAAAACCGCTCGACCAGCGCATGGCCAGGCTTGATCATCTGGATGTCACGTTTCATGCGAAACTCGGAACCCAGGGCGAGCGGGTACTGCGGATCGCAGAGTTGGCCGAAGAATTGGCGCCAATAGTCGGCGCCGATCCGAAGCTGGCGCGCCGCGCCGCCATCCTCGCCAAGGCCGATCTGACCACGGAAGCCGTAGGAGAGTTTCCCGAATTGCAGGGCGTGATGGGCCGCAAATATGCGCTGCTTCAAGGCGAGGACAATTCAGTCGCCGAGGCTATCGAGGAACACTACAAGCCGCAGGGCCCTTCTGACGCCGTGCCTACCGATCCGGTTTCGGTCGCCGTCGCGCTTGCCGACAAGCTCGACACGCTCGCCGGCTTCTGGGCCATCGACGAAAAACCCACCGGCTCCAAGGACCCTTACGCACTGCGCCGCGCGGCACTCGGCGTGATCCGGATCGTGCTGGAGAATGGGGTTCGGTTGGATGTCATACGATTCTTCAAAAGGGACATAGAAACCGTAAGTCAGCATATCGTTGATGCCGCCTATCGAGCACACAATATCTCGACAACTGATGATGGTTCTGGGGCCGATACGTTTGGCTCAGAAAATCCCTACTTCTATCGTGCTGAAACATTCCAACTTTCCGAAGTTTCAGATGATCAAGAGTCTGATCAGCAGGTTTACAATGACGCCATTTCCGATCTCCTCACTTTCTTCCATGACCGGCTCAAGGTTTATCTCCGCGATTCCGGCGCGCGGCACGATCTGATCGATGCGGTCATCACGCCGGACGCCGACGATCTGCTGATGATCGTTCGCCGTGTCGAGGCGCTCGGTGCGTTTCTCGAAACCGGAGACGGCGCCAACCTGCTCGCCGGTACCAGGCGCGCTGCCAACATTCTAGCGGCCGAGGAGAAGAAGAAAACA
>JAHEGF010000262.1 GCA_024645155.1 Phyllobacteriaceae bacterium
ATGTCGTTTAGCGGCTTCCCCGGTGCATCGCCCGGAAATAGGAAAGGACTGCCAGCTTCTACGATCAACTGCATTTTAGAAACGAGCGCTCGCGCTTGTCCGCTCAATGGAACGTGTTCGGTGCGCTTCTGCTTAGTGTGGTGGCTGGGTTTGGTCCAAACGCCGCGTTCCAGATCAAACTGGTCCCAAGTTGCACTCAGTACCTCAGCGCGCCGTGCACCGGTCAGGATCATCAGCTTCACAGCATTTGCAGCTCGCACATTTTGATGGCTTTCCAGCACACCCCACAAACGCTGAAGTTCTTCATTCGAGAGCCAGCGCTGGCGGCGATCTTCGTGAAAACGGGGAATTCCTTTGACTGGATTATCCGTTCGCCAACCCCATGCAACCGCTAGATTGAGCATCTTGTTGAGAAGGGAAAGCAGCCTATTGGCCGCATAAGGGGTGTCTCGACGGCTATTGTGAAGCTGTTCAATATCGCGACGTGTAATGGTCGCGACCTTGGCGGATCCCAATTTTGGCAGGATTATTTTTGATAGCATTCGCTGATCATCTGCGACCGAAGACGCGCGCTTTTTCGGTATGGCGTGCCGCTCAATGTAGTCCCGAGCCAAATCATTCATTGTCGGTGCATTCCTGGCGGCCTGCTTCTCAGCTGATGGATCACCACCTTTGCGAACTGATGCGAGCATATCCTGAGCCATAGAACGTGCCTGTTCGGCCGTGAGCACACCGTGCTGCCCAAGCATTGCCCGGCGCTGCCTATTGTCGTTGGTCCGGTATTGAACGAGGTATTTGCGTTTGCCAGATGGATAGATGCGCAGACCGAAACCGGGCAAGGTGGTGTCCCATAGAAACACATCCTTCTTTGTATCCGGCAAAGCCTTTTCGACAATGGTCTTCGTGAGCTTGGGCATTGACGGTTCTCCCAAAACTGGAAGCATACCGGAAGCAACTGGAAGCAGAATTCAGCGCCTTCCATCTATGCAGAGTTCACAATCAATGGCCATAATATATTGATTATATCGAATAATTTCAAGATGTAGCGATAATCATCAACAGCCAGCAAACACTGGGACCCAAGGACTTTTAATCAGTAGGTCCAGGGTTCGAGCCCCTGCGCGCTCACCAAAATACTCTATAACGGCAAGTGATAGTTGCTCCCTCAATTCCCCTTGGCGGCAGGAGTTGCAGGTTTTTGGGCCAGTATTCACACCGAGTCCGGTTCCAGGAACACAAAGGGAATGGCAGGTCCCGCGAGCTCCCTGCAAATTTGGAAAAATGCGATTTTCGCCAAGCTTGATCGCCAATAGTGACCGGTTCGACTGCGCGGTCTGGCTAGGCAATCGCTCATAGCCGGGAATGCCCCGCAGTCAGGTGCGGAACATTCCGGGCATTATTATCACACTGGCCCCCAAGCGGTTCATCCGATTGCCCCGTCGGAACCGTTCCGGGCGTTGATCCGTTGGCAGATCGGCTAAGGCCGGTGTTGCCACCATCCCGCCTTCAGATTTCGAAAGATTTTTCGGAAATGAGGCGGTCCCAGTCCGGGCGCGGGACAATCGCACCCTTGAACCGGATCACCTGGGCTGCGGTTTGCTGAGCCAGTGCGATAGAACCTGCCGCATCGCGGCCAAAAAGTATCCCGGCGAGAAATCCGGCATTGAAACTGTCGCCGGCCGCGGTGGTGTCGACAACGTCCATCACCGTCGGCGGCTCAACGGAAACGGGTTCCTCACCAAGTGATATTGCGCCCTTCCCGCCACGTTTCAGCGCACCAGTGCGGACGCCATAAGACCTGAAGCGCTGCATCACCTCTGATTCCGATTGTTCCCCGAAAAGGTCCATTTCATCGTCCAGTGAAGGCAAAGCAATATCAGCCATGGCCCACGCCTGCCCGGTCCAGTATCGTGCTGCGTCCGTGTCTAGCCACAGACGCTGCCGGTAATTGGAATCAAATATCACCTGCAGCCCGGACCGTTTTTGCAGGCTTTCGAGCTTCTCCATCAAGCGACGGCGCGCATCATCGCCGAGGATCGCCAATGTAATGCCGGAAAGGAAGACGGCATCGAACATTTCAAGCACTGCCGTTTCACGGTCGGTCTCAAACAGCGTTCGCGCCGCTGACCGGTCCCGCCAATAATAGAAGCTGCGTTCGCCGCTTTCATCGGTAGCGATAGCGTAAAGCCCGCAATTCCTCGTTTCATCCCGGCGAATATCGCCGGTTGCGATTTCTTCGTGCTCGAGAAATTCAACGATGCGGTCCGAATATGGATCATTTCCAACCGCGGAACAAAAGCTGATATCGGCTTTCGAGCCAGCCAATCGCTTCAAATAGACCGCCGTATTGTAAACGTCACCGGCGGGGCTCAGATTGACGGCGTCCCTGTCATTTGCCGATTGGCTCAGCTCGATCATCGCCTCGCCTACAAATGCTATTTTCATCTCGCCTACCCGTTGCTCGTTTCGCCAAAAACACTGTCCGGCTTTTTGTTGAAAAAATTCCGCACTACCGGAATATCAGTGCCGCAGAAATTTCAGTACCCGCCGGCGAAGACGGTCCTGACTATTTCATCGGTGTGGATACCGGCAATTCGACGCCAGCCTTCGCCAGTACGCCGCGCAAGACATCCGGATAATCGGTGATGATCCCGTCAACCCCGGCAGCGACCAGTTCGCGCATCATGTCGGCATCATTGACAGTCCACGGAATGACTTTCAGGCCCAGATCATGCGCTTCCTTGAGCGCCTCGCGGTTCAAATCGACGAAATAAGGCGACCATACCTTTCCGCCGGCGGCCGCAACCAAACGGGGAATGCTGCCATCATGATCAGACAGCCTAAATCCGGCAGTCCACGGCGAAACGCGGCCGTCATTTTCGGCAAGATTGTCCAGCCAGTCCTGCTGGGCCGTCAAATAGACGGTTTCGATTTCCGGTTCACGTTGCTGAACGATCTGCAGTGTCCGCCAATCGAATGACTGGATCGAAACACGCGATGCCATGCCATGTTCGTCAATGACATCAAGCAGTGCCTGCGCGAATGTTTCAGGATCGGCAGTGGCCTGTGGTTCAAGGGGGTTTATCTTTGTCTCAATGTTGAAACGGACTTTGGAGTTGCCGGATTTTTCTACCAGCTGGAAAACCTCCGACAGTGCAGGAACCGACGTCCCGTCGACAGCCTGCTGGGTGCCGAAGCGCGATGCGGTCCGCGAACCCGGCTTGATGCGACCGACATCAAAAGCCTTTAATTCCGCAAAGGAGAGCATCGTGACCGGTATTCCGGCCTCTATCCAGTTGCCATCGGCATTGCGGGTAATATCGGGCGAAAGTTCGAAATTGTGTGTGACCACAACAACGCCATCTCTTGTCAGGCCAGTATCGAGTTCAAGCGTCGATACACCGATCGAAAGGGCTTTTGCGAAAGCCGGCAAGGTGTTTTCCGGCATGATACCTCGGGCGCCGCGATGGCCCTGCAGATCGAAAGCGAATACCGAACCTGCAGAAAACACTGCCAATATAAAGGCGGAAAACAAGCGAAAAGTCATTTTACAAAAAGCCCCGGGCGGTTCGTGTGGCGCGAAACGCGCACTTCGCCAGATAAATGCCGATACGGCAAGTGCCACCGACCGGATTGTACCCTCAACAATAAAATCGATTTGCATAACGGGAATAATTCCTCCTATGCTGCGTTCAGGCGGGCTGACAGAAATAAGAAAACCGTAATGCCAACGTCACATTTGCGCATCAATAAGGCAGTGTCATTTACAGTCCCCACAGGAGAGGAGCTATCGAAATGAAAATCAGATCCCTGTTTGTCGCAGGCCTATTTGGCGCCACATCGCTGATGTCAACGGCCGCTTATGCCGCAACCGATATCCAATGGTGGCACGCAATGGGCGGCCGCCTTGGCGAGGTTGTCAATGAGATTGCCGAAAAATACAACGCGAGCCAGAGCGAGTACAATCTCGTGCCGACATACAAGGGTGGCTACGAAGACACGATGACGGCTGGAATTGCTGCATTCCGTGCCAAGCAACAGCCCAACATCATCCAGATTTTCGACGCAGGCGCGGCAACCATCATCAACGCGAAGGGTGCCACGATTCCGGTTGAAGATCTGATGAGCCAATATGGCGGCAGCTTCAATATTGACGATTACATTTCCGGCGTTCGCTATTTCTATGCGGATTCGCAGGGCAAGATGATCGGCATGCCGTTCAACTCTTCGACACCGTTGCTGTACTACAACAAGGATGCATTTGAAAAAGCCGGCATCGCCAACCCTCCGGCAACATGGGAAGAGTTTGAGGAAATCGCGCCCAAGCTGAAGGAGGCCGGATTCCAGGCATTGGCACAGAGCCACAGTCCCTGGATTTTTTCTGAAAATTTCCACAGCCGACACAACATCCAGCTGGCGACCGCCAATAACGGTTACGACAGCACCGATGTCAAAATCCTCTACAACAACCCGCACATGAAAATGCACTGGAGCAAGGTCAAGGAATGGCTCGACAAGGGTTGGTACGGTTTTTACGGCCGGGCATGGGGCGATAACCAGGATGCGTTCGTCCAGAAGAAGGTGGCCATGTGGCTCGGATCTTCGGGATCGTTTGGCGGCCTGACAAAAAGCACTGATTTCAAGTTTGGTGCATCGTTTCTGCCATACTGGAAGAGCATCATCGATGAACCGAAAGGCACGTTCATCGGAGGCGCAGCACTGTTTGCGATGGCAG
>JAHEGF010000263.1 GCA_024645155.1 Phyllobacteriaceae bacterium
TCCAGGCTTTGGGTTGCGGCACCGGTTCCCGGTACCGCGACTCCGACCTTCGCTACGAACGCATAATAATCATGACCGACGCCGACGTTGATGGTGCCCACATTGCCTCGCTGCTGATCACCTTTTTCTATCAGGAAATGCCCGAACTGATTACCAGCGGGCATCTCTTCCTTGCGGTTCCGCCACTCTACAAGCTCAGCCAGGGCGGAAAAACGCTTTATGCGCGCGACGACACCCATCGTCAGGAACTTATGGAGACGGAGTTCAGCGGCCGCGGCAAAATCGAGATCGGCCGTTTCAAGGGCCTGGGCGAAATGCTGCCGGCACAGCTCAAGGAAACGACAATGCATCCCGGAAAACGGACCCTGATGCGCGTCGAGATAGCCAGCGATGCCGAGGATACCAACGAGGCAGTCACTGCCCTGATGGGCACCAAACCGGAATTGCGGTTCCGGTTTATTCAGGACAATGCGGAATTTGCCGGTGATCTCGACATCTGAGAGCCTGAAAGCCAGCCCGTAGCACCGATTCCGGGGTCTGTAGCGACGGGGCAAGGTCCAGTCCCTGTTTACTTCCTGTTGGAATGAGAGAACAGTATTGCCGGGGCGTTGAATCGGGCTGGGGATCAATGGTGGCGAACAGCAATTCGTGACCTCGCCGTCAATGGAATGGTAATGACTTGCATTAACGGCGCCGCTGCCACGCGTTTCATATCCGGGGCCATCAGGGGGCAGACAGATCCAATGTGCTATTTCAGGTGACCGGTCAGCGCAGATGGCTGCAAATTGCTTTGATATACCTGCTGTTTCTTGGTGGTGGGTGGCTGTTCGGAGACTGGCTGCTGCAATATCTTAAAATGGAGATCCGCCCGGTCAGTGAGCCGTTGATGGACATGATGGTCATGTCTGTCGCCGCCGTGTATGTGATGACCTCCGCACTGCCGTTTGTTCCGGGAGCGGAAATAGGATTGGGGTTAATCCTGGCGTTCGGTGCCCGCATTGTGCTCCTCGTGTATTTGTGCACGGTTTCAGCATTGGTCATCGCCTATCTTGTTGGGCATTTTGTGCCGGTTTCCGTGCTTGTCCGCATTTTTGGATATTTTGGCATGGAGCGGACGGCCAGACTTGCGACCCAGTTTGAAAAGCTGGACATCGATCAGCGTCTGGCGCTGCTCGTCAGTCATTCGCCAAAACGCTTCATCCCCGCTCTCATCCGTCACCGCTACCTGGCACTGATCGTACTGATCAACACGCCGGGAAATTCCCTGATTGGAGGTGGTGGCGGCATCGCGTTTACGGCAGGCCTGAGCGGGCTGTTTTCATTTTGCCGGTTTGCACTGACAACCGCGATCGCGGTCGCGCCGGTACCGTTGTTTGTCTATCTGATGGCTTGAAACCGCTTTGGACCGGTTGAGGCAGCCAATGCCACGGTCAGGCCGCGGCAATCGCCAATGCATGGCCGCGAGCGTTCTCGCGCAGCACGTCCAGATGAATCGATTTCAGTATCGCCGCCAAATCGTCATTGGCCGGTGACGGTCCAGCCTGTCCCGGCGCAGCCCCGATTTCCCTGAGCATCAGCCAACTGACCTCCTGGGGACCGGCAACACGTTTCCCGTTGGCAACTTCGCGCCAGACTTTCAACGCACACAACAGGACGGAATGCAGGTTGCTGCCAATTCCGGCGTTTGAAAACAATGCGGTCAGTGCCGAATCCCGGCCGTTGACCATCAGCGACCGCACACGCGCCTCGCGCTGTCCGGCAAGGGCGACAAGCACTGCGCCGAAAAAATCGACCTTTCCATAGGCAACGGTGCGGATAATGAATGCGGCTGTCAGGTCGCCTGCCATGCGCATGTGCTCGACAAGGGCCGCATGTTCGCCCGCCGGTGTATTCTCGATGATGCGCACCGACGCCCGCACACAGGCGTCACGGGTAATCTTGCGCGCCCGTTCATCCCCGATCAGTGCGCGGACCAATCCGGATTCGCGCAGCGCATCGCCGACTTTCGACAACAGAGAATGGCGAACGTCGGCGGGAGTCTTTTCGTTTGAAAGGAGCGCCTCACGCACCTTGCCACAGTTGCCGTGCCGCTCTGCGATGCGCCGGAACGTCAGATCTGCCACCATTGCAACCGGGTTTGTCAGAAGCTCGCAACACGCGTCAGCGACGCCCACTTCGGCAATGGCAGCCGATAGCGCAATCGAAACCCTCGGGCGCGATGCAATCAGCCGCTGGGTCATGGAGCATCCAAGGGCAACACGATCAATCAGGTCGTTGTCATCGAGCAACGGGGATGCGATCAGCACATGCGCCGAAACTTCCGGCTGATCGGCAGCCAGGGCAGCAACAATCTGAACCGGCGCATTCGCGCTGACGCTGAAAGCCTGCGCGATCGCTGCGCGAACTTTCGGTGATGGATCATCGACGAGCAGCGTCAGCGCCGCCTCGGCATTGCATCGGTCCTCAAACGAAAACTCTGATTCGATCAAGGCCCGGGCGAGCGCATTCGCGGCTGCCGCGCGCTCCGATACCTTGGCCGTTTCACTCCACTTCAGAAAATACTGGACGATCATACCAACGCGAATCCCCAAACCATGTTCATGACGCTAAGGGCAAATGGTTTACGAACGGTTCACCATGTTTATTAAGATCATCGGGTGGGCCGCGTCGATACAGGTCTTGCCGGAACCGGTGGTTGTCCGTATCAGATGGTGAGTTGTTTCAGGGAGGATCAGATGGGTGGACTTTATCTCGAGGAATTGAAGCCGGGCCTGGTAATAAAGCACGCGCTGACAAAAACGGTGACCGAAAGTGACAACATGTTGTTTTCGGTCATGACACTCAATCCTCAACCGCTACATATCGACTTTGATTTCGCTGCGAAGAGCGAATGGGGGCAACCGCTGGTCAACTCGCTTTTCACGCTCGGGTTGATGATCGGCATATCCGTGCATGACACAACTCTTGGAACCACGATTGGCAACCTTGGCATGACCGAGACCACCTTCCCCGCTCCGGTATTTCACGGTGATACGATCCGTGCCGAGACGGAAGTCATGAACGTGCGCGAATCAACATCGCGCCCCGACCGCGGAATAGTTGATCTTGAGCACCGGGCCTACAAACAGGACGGAACATTGGTCGCCAAATGCCGCAGGCAGGCGATGATGAAAAAGAAAGGCGCCTGACAAATGCGCTCGCTGTTGTTTGTACCGGGCGATTCCGAACGGAAGCTCGAAAAGGCGCGAACCAGTGGCGCCGACGTCCTGCTGATTGACCTTGAAGATTCGGTCGCGGGCGATGCGAAGGCTGCGGCCCGGGTCGTTGCGTCAGACTTCCTGAAGGAAGACAGCAACAGCGGCGGACCGGAACTCTATGTCCGCATTAACGCGCTCGATACCGGGTTGACCGATGATGACCTTGCATCGGTCATGAAATCCCGGCCTGCCGGGATCATGCTGCCGAAATCAAACAGCAGCCGCGACGTCGATCTGTTGTCCGCCAAGCTCAATGTCCACGAAGCCGAAAACGCCATCGCCGAAGGTGCCACCAAAGTTATTGCCATCATAACCGAGACGGCTGCGGGCCTGCTTGCCGCTCCGACCTATGACCGGCCACACCCGCGGTTGTCGGGTTTGACCTGGGGCGCGGAGGACTTGTCGGCAGATATCGGAGCACGCACCGCCCGCGATGACCGCGGCTGTTATACCGATGTGTTTCGCATGGCCAGGGCAGTGACCATTCTCGCCGCCCGGGCAGCAACGACAACCGCCATAGATACTGTCTTTGTCAATTTTCGCGACACCGACGGATTGCGCGCTGAATGTCTGGAAGCCGAACGCGACGGATATACGGCAAAAATGGCAATCCATCCGGCGCAGGTTCCCGTCATCAACGAGGCATTCACACCCTCGCCCGAGGCAGTCGACCGGGCAAAGGCCATTGTCGGCGCCTTTGCCAAAGCCGGCAATCCGGGTGTCGTGGGAATGGACGGTGAAATGCTCGACCGGCCACATCTCCTACGCGCGGCAAATTTGCTCGCCCGCGCCAACGCCGCCGGGCTGACCGGTTAGTGTCGGAACCTGATAATTTCAATGAGTGTCAGTGCCGGCTATGCCAGCTGGGTTCATCTGGCGATCGGTCAGCTGGGTAAGGCGCCACCCAAAGTCGTCCACCTTAATGCGATCCAAATCCCCAGTGCCACGACCACAGCCAACACCGCCGCAGTAATAATTCCGGTCAGTAGGGTGTACTCGATTAATGACGCACCGGCTTCGTCAGTCCGAAACCTTCGCAAAAGTGCTTTCGGATTCTTCATTATTTCGCTCCTTGAAGCGGCCATTCGGATCCGGCAAAAAAGCATGGGCCCATTTTAGCGAGCAATTCCGTAAGAATCAGATTCAATTTTTTTCGATTCGAGGAAAAGTCAAACCTTCGCAGAACCGGCATTTCCACAACGAACTGAATTTAAACGGAACTTGATGGGTAACGGTAAAAGCAGTCATCAAATTGCAGCACCGCGGAAAATTGTTTCGAATGCTGAACAAACGATGGTTTCCGGTAGAACAAGTATGGCGTATTGGTTGGAAGCGGGACACCAAGTCCGATTATCGGCATGCAATATCGAGAGTAATCATGATAGCAGAATTCGAAAAGGTCGTTGTTGATGTTCCAGACCTTGAAATGGGGCTCAAGTTCTGGGGAACGCTGACAGGTTTGAAACCAGG
>JAHEGF010000264.1 GCA_024645155.1 Phyllobacteriaceae bacterium
CAGGCATCAAGTCGCTGAAAATCAGGCATAACAATGTTCTGGGATATTTCATCGAGGTAACGGCGAATAACCAGGAGGTCATGACCGGAACCGCCGAGGCAAAGGCACGGTTCATCCACCGCCAGACCATGGCCAATGCCATGCGCTTTACGACCACGGAACTGGCCGAACTGGAAACGAAAATAGCCAATGCAGCCGGCCGCGCGCTGGAAATCGAACTGGCCGTGTTCGATGAACTGGCAGCCGCTGCCGTTTCTCACGCCGATACGCTAAGGGCCGGGGCCGAAGCGCTGGCGGTACTCGACGTTTCGGGCGCGCTGGCCGAACTGGCGGTCACGGCCGGCTATTGCCGCCCGAAGATCGATGACAGCCTGACATTCAACATTACCGCAGGGCGCCATCCTGTCGTCGAACAGGCGCTTCGCAAGGATGCAGCCCAGCCCTTTGTCGCCAATGATTGCGACCTGTCACCCGCCGCGACTGCCGAAAACGGCGCGATCTGGCTGGTTACCGGACCCAACATGGGCGGCAAATCAACCTATCTGCGGCAGAACGCGCTGATCGCGATCCTCGCGCAGATGGGATCTTTCGTGCCAGCCGGATCGGCGCATATCGGCGTCGTCGATCGCCTGTTTTCACGTGTTGGCGCATCGGACGATCTGGCGCGCGGGCGCTCGACATTCATGGTCGAAATGGTCGAAACGGCGGCAATCCTCAACCAGGCAACGCAACGCTCTCTCGTGATCCTCGACGAGATCGGACGCGGCACGGCGACCTATGACGGCCTTTCGATCGCCTGGGCATCCGTCGAGTACCTGCACTCCCACAACCGCTGCCGCGCGCTGTTTGCCACACATTTTCACGAAATGACTGCACTGTCCGAAACGCTGGAACGGCTGCACAACGTCACCATGAAAGTGCGCGAATGGCAGGGCGAGGTTGTCTTCCTTCACGAGGTCGGCAAGGGCGCGGCAGATCGTTCCTACGGCGTACAAGTGGCAAAGCTCGCGGGTCTGCCGCACGCAGTGGTTGCCCGCGCCCGCGATGTACTCGATCAACTCGAGGAAAGCGAAGTGTCCGGCAAGGGCGCACGCCTTGTTGACGATCTGCCACTGTTTTCGGTCGAGGTAAGACACGACCGGACGCCACCAAAAAAGCATGACGCGCTGGCGGCCGAACTGGCCGATATCAATCCCGACGAAATGACACCGCGCGAGGCGCTTGAGGCGCTATACCGCTTGAAGAAGGCATTGTCGCAATGAGTGGCCGCCCGTTGCGTCCCTGCGCATGGATAAACATTGCGCCTGTTGGGGGTGATCGCTACTCCCCAAACACACGGTTACGCGGTATACCGCGCCGGTAACAGTCAGGAATGGCGCAGCGATGGCATCAGCCAAGGCCAAGAGATACAGCGAATTGATCGACGGCGGCCAGCTGCGCGAGGACCTGACGGCGCTGACTGCCGATACCGGCGGCGACGGTTCGCCCAATTCCGTTCGCGCCGAGGTTCTGGCCCTGTTGAAGCGCAAACTGGCATCGGGTCACAAGATCGCCGAAACGATGCTGTGCGAGGATGGCGGCGGCACCTTGTGCGCGGAACGGCTGTCTAACCTCATGGACGAGATTATCCGCGCGCTTTATGATTTCACGGTCGTTCACGTCTACCGCTCGCAGAACCCGTCGGCTGCAGAGCAGATGGCGGTGGTAGCAGTTGGTGGATACGGGCGCGGCACACTGGCTCCCGGATCCGATATCGACCTGTTGTTCCTGCTGCCCTACAAACAGACCCCGTGGGGAGAGCAGGTTATCGAATACATGCTCTACATGTTGTGGGATATGGGGCTGAAAGTCGGCCATGCCACCCGCAACATTGACGAATGCGTTCGCCTGTCACGAACCGATTCAACAATCCGCACAGCCGTTTTGGAGGCCCGATTCGTCTGGGGCGCAGCATCGCTTTTCAACGATATGGTCAAGCGCTTCGACCGGGAGGTCGTCAAGGATACCGGTCCGGAATTCGTCGAGGCCAAGCTTGCCGAACGCGACGAGCGGCACCGCAAATCCGGCGAAAGCCGCTACCTCGTGGAGCCGAACATCAAGGAAGGCAAGGGCGGCTTGCGTGATCTCCACACCCTGTTCTGGATCGGAAAGTATTTCTACCGGGTCCGCAGCGCCCAGGAACTGATCGCCAAGGGGGTTTACTCCAGGCGCGAATACAACAGTTTTCGCAAGGCCGAGGATTTTCTGTGGGCGGTGCGCTGTCACATGCATTTCCTGACCGGTAAGGCCGAGGAGCGCCTGCATTTCGACATACAGCGCGAAATCGCCGATCGACTTGGCTACACAAGCCATCCAGGATTATCCGCCGTTGAGCGGTTCATGAAGCACTATTTCCTGGTTGCCAAGGATGTTGGCGATCTGACCCGGATTTTCTGCGCGGCCCTGGAAGAGGAGCAGGCAAAGGATGTTCCGGGCTTCAACCGATTTTTCCAGACATTCTCGCGGCGCCGCCGCAAACTGGCCGGTACGTCCGATTTCATTGTCGACAACCACCGCATCAACATCTCCGGTGAAAAGGTATTCGAGGATGATCCGGTCAATCTCATCCGCATGTTCTGGTTTGCCGACCGGCACGGATTTGAATTCCATCCCGATGCCCTGAAACTGGCTACCCGTTCATTGCGCCTTATCACCAAGGAGGTGCGCACCAACGCGGAGGCAAACCGCCTGTTCATGGATATCCTGACTTCCGACCGCAGTCCGGAACTGAACCTCAGGCGCATGAATGAATCTGGGGTACTTGGCCGCTTCATTCCCGATTTCGGTAAGATCGTGGCGATGATGCAGTTCAACATGTATCATCACTATACCGTCGATGAGCACCTGCTGCGGTGTCTGGGCGTGTTGTCGGAGATCGATCACGGCGACGGCAGCAGTATCCATCCCCTTGCACATACTCTGATGCCGATGCTCAAGGATGAGCGCGAAATGCTCTACCTGGCGGTGTTGGTTCATGATATTGCCAAGGGCCGTCCAGAAGACCATTCGACTGCCGGCGCAAAAGTTGCGTTGCGGCTTGCCCTCCGTCTTGGTTTTTCCAAAACCGATGCCGAGACCGTCGCATGGCTTGTGGAAAATCACCTGGTCATGTCAATGACCGCGCAGGCACGCGACTTGAACGATCGCAAGACCATCGAGGATTTTGAGGCGGTCGTGCAATCGAAAGTGCGTTTGCGCATGCTGCTGGTTTTGACGGTTTGCGACATACGCGGGGTTGGCCCCGGCGTATGGAACGGCTGGAAGGGACAGCTGCTGCGGACGCTCTATTACGAAACCGAACTGTTGATGAGCGGCGGATTTTCGGAAGTGGCGCAGGCGGCACGCGCGGACAAGGCGCGCGCGGTTCTGGCTGCCGAACTCGAAGACTGGAGTCCGGCCGAACGCGATCGTCATCTCGCCAGGATCTACGATAACTACCTGCTGACCGTCGATATCGGGGACCAGAAACGCCACGCCGAATTTATCCGCAAGGCCGACAAGGATGACCGGCACCTGGCCACGATGGTCAAGGCCCACACTTTTCACGCGGTAACCGAAATCACTGTGTTTGCGCCGGACCATCCGCGGCTGCTGTCGATCATTGCCGGTGCATGTTCGGCTGCCGGTGCCAATATTGTCGACGCCCAGATTTTTACCACCTCGGACGGCCATGCCCTCGACACGATCCTGATCAACCGTGAATTCGATCGCGATGAGGACGAGTTGCGCCGCGCCGCCCGGGTCTCGAAACTGATAGAAAACGTGCTGTCGGGAAAAACCTACCTGCCGCAGATGCTGGAAACACGCAAAAGCAAGGCCCGCCGCACCCGGGCATTCAAGGTTGCTCCGAAAGCGGAGGTACGCAATGCCCTTTCGCACAAGTTCTCGGTCATCGAGATCGAGGGCCTTGACCGGCCCGGACTGCTTTCCGATGTCACCGGTGCGATTTCCGATCTGTCGCTGGATATTGCTTCCGCGCACATCACGACCTTCGGTGAAAAGATCATCGACACCTTCTACGTGACCGATCTGATCGGCCACAAGATCGAGGACGGAAGCCGCCAGGAGAAGATAAGGGAAAAGCTGATTGCCGTTATTTCCGGGGATAGTCCGGAATCCGCCGGCGCTTCGCGTTCGGCGGCGGAGTAGGGTGGCTGTGGCATCCGTTTCTGCAACAGGAGTATTTCGGTGAGTCTGGTCAAGAAATTTGCCAGCGTCGGTGGTGCTACCATGGCGAGCCGTGTACTCGGTTTCGTCCGCGAGGCGCTGATCGGCGCAGCGCTTGGTGCGGGTCCGGTTGCCGATGCATTCTACGCGGCATTCCGTTTTCCAAACTTGTTCCGCCGCATTTTTGCCGAAGGCGCATTCAACACCGCGTTCATCCCGCTTTTTGCAAAGGAAGTGGAAGGCGGTGGTGTTGAAGCGGCGCGCAAGTTCGGCGAAGAGGTTCTGTCCGTTCTGATATTGGCACTGCTTGTCCTGACCGGGCTGGCAATGCTGACCATGCCGTTGCTGGTCGGAACCATCATCGCACCGAAATTCGCCGATACGCCCGAAAAATTCGACCTGACGGTTATCATGACCCGCATCATGTTCCCCTACCTGTTCTGCATGTCGCTGGTGGCAATGCTTTCCGGTGTGCTGAACTCGTTCAGGCGCTATTTCCTTGCCGCCTTCGTG
>JAHEGF010000052.1:0-10992 GCA_024645155.1 Phyllobacteriaceae bacterium
TCTGACAACCCGAATTCGGTTTTGTGTCATTGAAATCACTGGTGCCCCCGGAGAGACTCGAACTCCCGACCCCCTGATTACAAATCAGGTGCTCTACCAACTGAGCTACAAGGGCACGGCGGCCGGATTATCACATATGGCGTGTCAGTAAAGTTAAAATCCGCGACAATCAGCAAACCGTGATGGCTTTCAAGTCTCCGGATGCCATGGTACCGGTAGCGGGCAAACCGGTTTCCATTGTTCATGACGCAATTACCAGCCTCCCTGTGCTTCATTTCCTCAGACAGCGACGATGCCCGCGAAGCGGCCGCGCGGCTTGCTGCACTTTACGGTCAAAGCGCGCGCGACGAGGCTGATGTGATCGTTGCACTGGGCGGTGACGGTTTCATGTTGCAGACGTTGCATGAATCCATGGACGGGCCGCAAAGCATTTACGGCATGAATCGCGGCTCCGTTGGCTTTCTCATGAACAATTATACCGAAGACGACCTGCGGGAGCGTATCGGCGCAGCCAGTGCCGAGGTCATCCGGCCCCTCGAAATGGAAGTCAGCGATCTTGAAGGGAAAAAAACGCGTGCCCTGGCGATTAACGAAGTGTCGTTGTTGCGGCAATCCTACCAAGCTGCCAAGATTCGAATAACCGTGGATGGCAAGATACGCCTTGAAGAATTGATATGCGATGGCGCCATGGTCGCCACACCTGCAGGGTCGACTGCCTACAATCTGTCGGCGCACGGCCCAATTCTGCCACTTGATGCACCGTTACTTGCGCTTACCCCGGTCAGCGCCTTCAGACCGAGGCGATGGCGTGGTGCGCTGCTTCCCAACAAGTCGACCGTGCACTTCGACATTCTCGAGGCTGGCAAGCGCCCGGTCAATGCGGTGGCTGATCATACCGAGGTGAAATCGGTATCCGCCGTGACAATCCGCGAATCGCGCAAGGAAACCGCAACGATACTGTTTGACGCCGATCATTCGTGGAACGAGCGGATACTCGCCGAGCAGTTTTTATATTGAGCGCGCAAACGGTCCATCAAATTGGGCCGGCAATTAACTCCAATTGCGAAAAATCCGTGCGATTTGCCGTGAAAACCCCGATTTCGTTGCCAAGCAGTTGACTTTTTGCCTTCCGGGCCGTAGGCGACCTCAAGTATTGGCCGCGAACCGTAACATGCGGCCTGAATGCACCGGATCACGGCTCCTGCCTCCCGGGCAAACACGGAAAAAGCTATCATAAGCGTGTCTACAAACGAATCCCGCGAAGCTCCGGCTTTGACTTTTGCCGATCTTGGTCTCTCGCCCAAGGTCCTGTCTGCTGTTAACGATGCCGGCTATACCGAGCCGACACCGATCCAGGCGGATGCCATTCCCCATGCACTTGCCGGCAAGGATGTGCTCGGCATTGCCCAAACCGGCACCGGCAAGACGGCCTCATTCGTGCTGCCGATGCTGTCGCGGCTCGAGAAGGGGCGCGCCCGGGCTCGCATGCCGCGCACGCTCATCTTGGAGCCGACCCGCGAACTGGCCGCCCAGGTTGAGGAAAATTTTGCCACCTATGGGAAAAACCATCGCCTTAACGTCGCGCTGCTGATCGGTGGTGTGTCATTTGAGGAGCAAAATCGCAAGCTTGAACGTGGTGCGGATGTACTGATTGCAACACCCGGCAGGCTGCTCGACCATCAGGAACGCGGTAAATTGCTATTGAACGGCGTGGAGATCCTCGTGATCGACGAAGCGGACCGCATGCTCGACATGGGTTTCATTCCCGATATCGAACGCATCTGCAAACTAATTCCTTTTACGCGCCAGACCCTGTTTTTCTCGGCGACCATGCCGCCGGAAATTACCCGTCTGGTAGGCCAGTTCCTGCAGGCGCCGGTGCGTGTCGAGGTTTCTAAAGCCGCGACAACTGCCGACAATGTCGCCCAGCGCTGGGTAAAAAGTGGTTCGAAGCCGTGGGAAAAACGCGCGGCCCTGCGCGATCTGATTGTTGCCGAGGGCGACGAAATCAAAAATGCGATCATCTTTTGTAATCGCAAGACCGCTGTCGCCGAATTGTTCCGTTCGCTCGTAAAGCACGAGTTCGATGCAGGTGCCTTACATGGCGACATGGATCAAAGTGCCCGCACCGCCATGCTGCAAGGCTTCCGGGACGGCAAACTCAAAATTCTCGTTGCTTCGGATGTGGCGGCGCGTGGCCTCGACATTCCAGATGTCAGCCACGTGTTCAATTTTGATGTGCCGATCCATGCGGAAGACTATGTCCACCGTATCGGGCGCACCGGAAGAGCAGGCCGATCGGGAAAGGCATTCTCGCTGGTCACCCGGGCCGACAATAAATATGTCTCGGCCATCGAGGCTCTGACCGGACAGACCATTGCATGGCACGACGGCGACCTGTCGGAACTGGTGGTTGCGGAAGAAGATGCGCCAAAGCAGCGCTCGCGGCGTGGATCCAGATCTGCCAATAAGCAAAAACCACCGGCGCAGAATAAACCCGCAGAAAAGCCTGCCCGTCAGGCACGGAAGAAAGACGTCGTTGAGGCTCCGGAGGAAAAAACCACTGTGCAGGCAGAAAAGAAAACATCGCCGGAACCCAAAAAACCGGCAAAACCCCAAGGCGGACGTGGCAAACCACACGGCAAGTCTCAGCCGGGTGATCGTGTACCGGTTGGATTCGGGGACGATGTACCGGAATTCATGAAAGCGGGATTATAGACACGACCCAACGCGTATCAACCTGGTCCTGCCTACCGGTTTGCGGCCATAGACGATGATGTATTCAAAATGCGCCGCGCGCTTCGGCCAGTGATTTCAGATCCGCAGGCTTCAATTCCACGGATTCGCCGCAACCGCAGGCAGAGGACTGGTTGGGGTTGTTGAAGACAAATCCCGAGCGAAGCTTGGTTGTCTCGAAATCCATCTCGGTTCCAAGCAGGAACAATGCGGCTTCCGGGGCGATGTAAACTTTTGCGCTACCGCGTTCGACCAGATCGTCGCCAGCATCAGGTTCGGTAACGAGATCAACCGTATACTCCATACCAGCACAGCCGCCCTTCTTGATTCCGACCCGCACGCCATGCGCACCTTCACGCACGGTCACGATGTCCTTGATGCGATCAACAGCCGCATCAGTCAGGGTTATTACTTCAAATCGGGCCATAAAAGCCTCCGGTATCCGGGCGATGCAACATATATCATAAAATGGTTGCCAAACCGGTTAAGTGCAAGTCCAATATATCAATACCAGCCAATTGCCATCTGCGCTTCTTCCGACATCCGGTCCGGGGTCCAAGGCGGGTCAAAAACCATCTCGACTTCTACATTTGACACGCCTTCGACAGATGCCACAGCATTTTGCACCCATCCGGGCATTTCACCTGCTACCGGGCAACCCGGCGCGGTTAGCGTCATTTCGATCTTAACCGAGCGGTCATCGGAAATGTCGACCTTGTAAATCAATCCTATTTCGTAAATGTCTGAAGGTATTTCAGGATCATAGACGGTTTTTAGTGCCGCAATAATGTCATCGGTCATGCGGGCCAATTCTTCCGGCGGAATGGCCGAAGCACTAAAAGTTGACGGTTTTTTCTCATCAATTGCGTTTTCGTTTGATGGTGTATCGTTCATGGTCGATATCCCTACGAGAAAAATGCGCGCGCTTTTTCAAGCGCTTCTGCCAAAGTGTCGATTTCCGACCTGGTATTATACATAGCAAATGATGCCCGGCATGTGGAGGTTACGCCAAACCGCTTCAAGAGTGGCTGTGCGCAATGCGTACCTGCCCGTACTGCTACCCCAGCACGGTCTATGACCATCGAAACATCATGAGCGTGAATGCCCTGAAGCTCAAATGACACAATCGCACCCTTTTCCGGCGCATTGCCAAAAATCCGCATTGAATTGATTGAGCCAAGCGTCTGATGGGCATAATCGCACAATTCGTGCTCATAGGCGGTGATTTGCTTGCGACCGACTGATTGAACATAATCAATGGCCGCTCCCAGTCCGATTGCCTGCACGATTGGCGGAGTGCCCGCCTCAAACCGATGCGGCGGATGGTTATAGGTCACATTGTCCTCGGTCACATCTTCGATCATCTCGCCACCGCCCTGGAACGGCCGCATGCGTTCCAGCAATTCCGCCCTGCCGTAGAGCACACCTATTCCGGACGGGCCATAGATCTTGTGGCCGGTAAAGACATACCAGTCGCAGCCGAGATCCTGAACGTCGACAGGCAAATGCACCGCGCCCTGACTGCCATCGACCAGGACCGGGATGCCACGCTCATGGGCAATACGGCAGATTTCCCTGATCGGCGTGACCGTACCCAGAACGTTCGACATATGGGTAATGGCGACCAGTTTGGTGCGTTCGGTCAGACGGTTCTCAAATTCGGCGATATCAAACGCACCATTGTCTTCGACCGGCACCCAGACGAGCCTGGCTCCCTGGCGTTCGCGGATGAAATGCCACGGCACGATATTGGAGTGATGTTCCATGATTGACAGGACAATTTCATCGCCCTCGCCGATTTCCGGCATGCCGAAGCCATAGGCCACTGTATTTATCGCTTCGGTCGCAGACTTGGTGAAGATGATTTCGTCAACGCTTTGCGCATTGACGAAGGCACGCACCTTTTCGCGTGCAGATTCATAGGCGTCTGTTGCGGCATTCGACAGGAAATGCAAACCGCGATGGACATTGGCATATTCGTTTTCATAGGTCCGGCTGACGGTGTTGATGACCGCGCGCGGTTTTTGTGCCGATGCGCCGTTGTCGAGATAGACCAATGGTTTGCCGTGAACCTCGCGTGACAAAATAGGGAAATCCCCCCGGATTGCCTCAACATCGTATTTTCCTGCCACTGCCGCTTCCATCGCCCTAACCGTTCTCTGCAAACCAGTTGTCGAGCTTGTTCTCAAGTGCTTCGACAAACGCGTCGTCATCCAGTTCCTCGATGATCTCGGCTACGAATGCCTTGACCAGCAAACCGCGGGCCTCTAGTTCGGGAATGCCGCGCGACATCAGGTAAAACAGGTATCCGCTGTCGATTTCGGTTACCGTGGCACCGTGTCCGCACTGAACATCATCAGCGAAAATCTCAAGTTCCGGCTTGGCCGAAAATCCGCCCTCATCCGACAAGAGCAACGTATTGCATGCCATTTTGGCATCGGTTTTCTGAGCTTCCCGGTAGACCCTGATCTGGCCCTGAAAGACGCCTTGCGCCCGGTCGAGCACGACATTGCGGATGATCTGCGTTGACGTCGTGTCGGGCACCCTGTGGTCGACAACCATGGTAATATCGGTGTGGCTGTCTCCGGCAAGCAGATTGACACCACGCAGTTGGAAATCGGCGCCCTCGCCGGCGACATCGACGATCACTTCCTGGCGGACCAGTTTGCCACCGGCATTCATGATGTAGAGAGTAAGCTTGGCATCAGTCGCAAGCGACACTCGTATCTGGCTGAGGTCGACGGCATCCTTGCCGCCCTCATGGACCACAAACCACAGGACCTCTGCCCCTTCGCCGATATCCAGCCGGGTCACCGCATTGGTTTGATTGGCTGACTGAAGTGGCGCTGCATTGCGTTGGATGAAGGTGGCCTTTGCACATTTGCCTATGGAGACCAAATGGCGAACCGCCGAAAAAGCCGGTGTTTCTCCAACCATCATATTGGTGATGCGTACCGGCCTTTCGAGTACGGCGTTCTCTTCCAGCCGGATTTTCAGGCCGTCGCGGAAAAAAGCCGCGTTCAACGTGCCGATGAAATCCTCGTTCTTCAGGTCCGGCACCCAGGCTGAAACGTCGCAGCCACCATCGGCGTTATCCGAAAATGCCTGCACATCCAATCCGACAGGCAGGTTATCGGCCAGGTCGGTGAAATAGTGCCCGTTGAACATCGGCAGGCGTGTCGCGTCCACGAGTTTCTCGCGAGGATTGACGGCCTCTACTGCGACGTTTCTGTCGGGACGGGCAGCAACACCGGCAAAACTGCGCAAACGAGTTCGAAGATCGGTATAATGCCAATACTCATTCCGCCTGGTCGGCAGGCCACTGGCCTTAATCATTTCAATTGCATCGTCACGGTTACGCGTAATCTCCGGTGTACCGTGCAGACGGCCAACGACATCGCCGTAACTCCTGACGAGAGCCTCTTCCGCAGGTGTTTGCGGCGGCTTTGTATGCTGGGTCATCATGTCCACCGGTCAGGCCGCCTCGTCGATAACATCGGCATATCCATGTTCTTCCAGGTGCAGCGCCAATTCCTTGCCCCCGGTTTTGATCACCCTGCCCCGGTAGAGCACATGGACGGAATCGGGCACGATATGCTCGAGCAACCGCTGGTAGTGGGTAATCACCAAAAAGGCGCGATCGGGGGAGCGCAGCGCATTCACGCCTTCGGAAACGACTTTCAAAGCGTCGATGTCTAGGCCGGAATCGGTTTCGTCAAGCACGCACATTTTCGGTTCGAGCAGCTTCATCTGCAGAATTTCGGCACGTTTTTTCTCGCCGCCGGAAAACCCGACATTGAGCGGACGCTTGAGCATCGCCATGTCCATCTCAAGCGAGCTTGCGGCCTCTTTGACGCGGCGCAGGATTTCGGGGATTTTCAATTCATCCTGGCCACGGGCACGGCGCTGCGCATTGAGAGCGGTTTTCAGGAATTCCAACGTCGCAACGCCCGGTATTTCGACCGGATACTGGAATGCAAGGAACAGGCCGGCAGCAGCGCGTTCGGCCGGGTCCATCCCCAGTATGGATTTACCATCATAGAGTATGTCACCCTCGGTGATCTCGTAGTCGTCGCGGCCAGCAAGGATGTAGGACAGGGTCGATTTTCCGGAACCGTTCGGTCCCATGATCGCAGCGACTTCACCCGCCTTTACGGTCAGATCGAGGCCGCGAATGATCTCAGTGCCATCCTCGGCGATCTTGGCGTGCAGGTTCTTGATTTCCAGCATATTCAATTTCCGTTCGTGCAATTCGGTGGTGTCAGTCGCCTTCGTGCTGCAGGCCCTGCAACCGCCGGGCAATGGATGCCAGTTCCAGGCGTGCGCGGTTCATTTCCGTGCTCAAGATGCGGTCCGAAGTCGTGGAACCACGCGCAAGAGCTTCCAGCAAATCGTCGATCGTGTTGCCGAGGTCTTTGTAGCGTTTCTTAAGCTTGTCGATTTCAAGTTTCGTTTCTTTTTTCATGATTACCCCACACTCCCTTCAAGCGAGATGCCTATCAGCTTTTGCGCCTCGACAGCGAACTCCATCGGCAATTCCTGGATAACTTCCTTGACGAAACCATTGACGATCAGCGCGATGGCCTCTTCTTCGGGAATACCCCGCTGCATCACGTAAAACAGCTGATCCTCGGATATTTTCGAGGTTGTCGCTTCGTGTTCAAACTGAGCGGTGGCATTGTTCGCCTCGATATAGGGGACCGTATGGGCGCCACAGTCATTGCCGATCAGCAGCGAGTCGCACTGGGTAAAATTGCGGGCGTTTGACGCCTTGCGGTGCGCCGATACCTGGCCGCGGTAGGTATTCTGGCTGTTGCCGGCGGAAATGCCCTTGGAAATGATCCTGCTCGTCGTGTTCTTGCCAAGATGGATCATCTTCGTACCGCTGTCGATCTGCTGATAGCCGTTGGAGACCGCAATCGAATAGAATTCGCCGCGCGAATTGTCGCCGCGCAGGATGCATGACGGGTATTTCCAAGTGATCGCCGAACCGGTTTCCACCTGTGTCCAGGAGATTTTGGAGTTCTTGCCACGGCAGTCACCGCGCTTGGTAACAAAATTGTAGATACCGCCCTTGCCGTTCTCGTCACCGGGATACCAGTTTTGAACGGTCGAATATTTGATCTCGGCATCGTCCAGCGCGATCAGTTCAACGACGGCCGCATGGAGCTGGTTCTCATCGCGCTGGGGAGCGGTACAGCCTTCCAGATAGGAAACATACGAACCTTCGTCGGCGATGATCAGGGTGCGTTCGAACTGACCGGTGTTTTCGGCGTTGATGCGGAAATAAGTCGACAGTTCCATCGGGCAGCGCACGCCTTTCGGAACATAGACGAAGGAGCCGTCGGTAAAGACCGCCGTGTTCAGCGTTGCATAGAAATTGTCGGATACTGGAACCACCGTGCCGAGATATTTCCTGACCAGTTCCGGGTGCTCGCGAACCGCTTCGGATATCGAGCAGAAAATGACTCCGGCCTTGGCCAGTTCCTTCTTGAACGTGGTGACCACAGATACAGAATCAAACACCGCATCAACCGCCACTCGGCCCGATGCATAGACGTTGTCACTGCCGTCTCCATCCAACTCGCTCGGCTCGTCATGTTTCCGCACGCCTGCAAGAATTTCCTGTTCTTTTAGCGGTATGCCGAGTTTTTCGTAGGTTTTCAGAAGTTCGGGATCAACCTCGTCAAGCGACTTGGGACCGGACTGGTTCTTGGGAGCAGCATAGTAAAAGAGGTCCTGGAAATCGATATCCGGGTAGCTGACCCGCGCCCATTTCGGCTCGCTCATGGTCAGCCATCGGCGGTAGGCAGCAAGGCGCCAATCGAGCATCCATTCCGGTTCATCCTTCTTTGCGGAAATGAAACGAATGATTTCTTCATTCAGGCCTTTGGGCGCCCAATCCATTTCGATGAGCGTTTCAAACCCGTATTTGTACTGATCGACATCGATCCGGCGGACCTGTTCAATGGTCTCCTGCACGGCAGGCATCGGCGTTCTCCAATCTGGCCGGATTCAAGGTCCGGCAGTCAGTCACCCAAATGTCAGCCTTCTGGCTGACATCATATTTAATACTCCTAGTGCAGAAGGTAACCCCCCGGCACAGATTTTTTCCGCGACATAACCGCCGCTGTTCTTTCGTTCAGGCAGCATGGGCCTTACTTCCGCGGCGGCCGGCGATCTGCCTTAGTGCTTCCGCAAAAACCGCAATTTCATTTTCGCTGGTTGAAGGGCCAATCGATATCCTGACTGCGCTCCCGCTATCAACCCCCATCGCCTTCATTACGTGGCTGGGACCGGTACGCCCGGACGAACATGCAGAACCCGCCGACAGCGCAACACCGGCAAGGTCAAATGCGATCTGCAGCGTCTCAGCCTTCATCCCGGGAACAGAAAAACACGTGGTGTTTGCGATCCGCTCCACCTGGCGGCCATGGAATTGTGCATCGGGGATCACCTCGACAACCAGTTCCTCGATGCGTCCACGGATTGCACCAACAGCGCCGATGCTGTCCAGAGACTGCACGGCATTAGCGGCAGCGGCGCCGAACCCGGCGATTCCGGCCAGGTTTTCAGTTCCGGCGCGATGCCCCTTTTCCTGGCCACCGCCCGTAATCAGTGGCACGGGCATGACCAATCCTGTTGCTGCGACAAGCGCGCCTGAACCGATCGGTCCACCAAGCTTGTGGGATGAGAGAATCACGAAATCAGCCAAACCCCTTGAAAGGTCAAGAGGAATACGTCCGGCTGCCTGAACGGCATCGACAACCAGCAGGCCACCTGCATCCCTGACCCGCTTGGAAATTGCCTCAAGGTGTTGAATAACGCCGGTCTCGTTGTTGGCCAGGTGAATTGCAACCAGGGGTAACCCGGCTGCGTTGTCATGGCCGGACAAATGCCGCGACAGTTCGTCGGGGTCAGCAACGCCATTTGAATCGACACCGAAACGCATGACATCATCGGCTGCAAACCGGCCGCCCGACAAGGTACAGGGATGGTCGGTCGCACAGACGTATAACTTCGACAGGCGTAATGGCGCCCGTCCCATCCGGAAATTCGGCACCAGAGCCATTGCCGCAGCTTCTGTCGCACCGGAAGTGAATATCACGTGCTCCGGGGCGGCACCCGCCAGTGCCGCAATTTCGCGGCGCGCCGTTTCGATAATCTGCCGTGCCGCACGCCCCTTCCCGTGTACCGAGGAAGGATTGGCCTGGGCATCAAGCGCCGAATCGACAGCAGCGCGTGCCGCCGGCAGCAGCGGCGCGCTCGCGTTCCAGTCGAAATATGCGGTTTCGGCGCTCATGGTACCTGTAATCGTCCTGTTTTGACCCTATTTTGGCGCAGTGGCGCAATTTTCTTGAATTTTGAGGGACACCCGTCCTATTAAGCCGCTGAATGAAGTGTTCGGCAAGGCCGAGTTTGGAATAATTCTAAACTGGTTTTAGGAACAGCCAGCGGCCCCGTCAAGGCCGTGGATGATGTTCCTTTGCCCGGCACGCTGTTTTGGAGATGATATGCCTGAAGTCATTTTTGCCGGCCCCGCGGGCCGCCTGGAAGGCCGTTACCAGCCTTCAAAAGAGAAAAACGCACCTATCGCAATGGTTTTGCACCCGCATCCGCAATTCGGCGGTACCATGAACAACAAGATCGTCTACGATCTGTTCTATATGTTCCAGCAGCGCGGATTTACGACATTGCGCTTCAATTTCCGCTCAATCGGGCGGAGTCAGGGTGAATTCGACCACGGTATTGGCGAGCTTTCCGACGCTGCTGCTGCCCTTGACTGGATCCAGTCGCTGCATCCCGACTCGAAGACTTGCTGGGTGGCCGGCTATTCCTTCGGTGCATGGATCGGCATGCAATTGCTGATGCGCCGCCCGGAAATCGAAGGCTTCATGTCGATTGCGCCGCAGCCCAACATTTACGACTTCGCATTTCTTGCCCCGTGCCCGTCATCAGGCCTGATCATTCACGGCGATCAGGATCGCGTCGCACCTGCAAAAGACGTCCAGGGCCTTGTCGAGAAGCTGCATCAGCAAAAGGGTATTCTGATTACGCAGAAAACAATGGAAGGAGCCAATCACTTCTTCACCGGCCAGGAAGACCTGCTGATCGAGGAATGTTCCGATTACCTCGACCGACGTTTGAAAGGCGAACTGACTATCGAGAGACCAGCACGGAACCGCTAGGTATGCCGAAATGACGGTTTCGGAGGGCAAATAGCCGTTCTGGTTCCTCACAAATTCTGCGGTCCGG
>JAHEGF010000052.1:11002-16145 GCA_024645155.1 Phyllobacteriaceae bacterium
GTTTACGGGTGAAACCAGAACACCCCCACTCACCGGCGCATTGCATCCGGTCGTAGTCGGCCAGGTGAGCGGCAGACCCTTCAATGAACGGACGGCGAGGTACGCCCAGGCTTCGGCCTCCAGGGCGTCACCGTTCAAGCCAAGATCGTCGGCGGCGACTACATGTCCAGAATCTGATTCCGCCAACCTTTCCAAGTCTTTGAAAATATTTACGTTCTTTCGTCCACCTCCACATAGCACCCAGAGTTTCGGCTTTTGAGGGAGGTGATCGCACGCAGTATAAATTGTTTCGGCTGTCACGGCGGCGAGCGTTCGGGCGCCGTCTGCCATCTCGAGCCCGTCCACCTTTTCAAGGGTAAAATCGTTGCGGTCGAGCGATTTCGGCACCGCTTTGCGAAAATACGGATCGGCAAGATAGGCGCTCACAATGTTCGGGGCCACCGCTCCCTCCGAACCAATGCGCCCGCCATCATCATAGGGAACGCCGCCAAGTGATTGCACCCACTGGTCTATCAGCGCGTTGCCGGGGCCGGTGTCAAATGCGATCGGAGCACCTTCCGTACCAATAAAGGTGATGTTTGAGATACCGCCTATATTGACGAAAGCGACGGGCAGGAGCCCGCGGTACTCGTCAGGCAGGGAACGGGCAAGCGCGGCGTGGTATGCCGGTACCAGCGGCGCCCCCTGCCCGCCGTTGGCCATGTCGTTAGCGCGCATGTCGTATACGACTTTCGATCCCGTTCTGTCGGCCAGTGCCTGCCCACTGCCCAACTGGACGGTCAGTTGTTTGCCGGGCCGGTGCAATATAGTCTGGCCGTGGTAGCCGATGACATCGACTGCCGTTGCACCAAGATCATTTTCTGCAAGCAGATTTTTTACTGCTTGGGCATGGAGTCCGTCCAACTCGCATTCGACTTTTGCGGCAATGCCTGGCCGGTCGCCCCTCTCAACGATGGATTTGGCGTCCTCGAGAACCCGCTCGAGTTTTTTCCTGAATGCGGGCGTATACGGGAAAAAGCAGCTCGCGACGCGTTCGACCCTGCTTTCGCCATCGGTCCGCAGGAGTGCGGCATCGATGCCATCCATCGATGTGCCGCTCATCAAGCCGAGTGCCGTCATCAGCGCCATGGCCGCTCCTTGTCGATTCGCCTGCAATAGTGTTAAACGCGCGCGGTCCGCAATGCCATGCGGGCCGTTTCAAGTTTCAGCAGGAATCGTGCAATGACCGCCTTCAAATCCGACTTTTTGCAGATCATGGACGAACGCGGATTCATTCATCAATGCTCTGATCTTGAAGGACTGGATGCTCTTGCTGCAAGGCGTGACGTCATTGCCTATGTCGGATACGACTGTACGGCTCCGTCGTTGCATATCGGCAATTTCCTGTCGATGATGATGCTTTACTGGCTACAGCATAGCGGAAACAAGCCGATTGCCCTTATGGGCGGCGGCACGACCATGGTCGGTGACCCGTCCGGCAAGGACGAAACCCGCGCCATGCGCACTGTTGAAGAGATTGAGGCAAACAAGGCATCGATCAGAGGTGTGTTTGAAAAGGTCCTGAAATTCGGCGACGGTGCCGCAGACGCGTTGATGGTCGACAATGCCGAATGGCTGCTCAAGCTTGGATATATCGAAATGCTACGCGATGTCGGGCGGCATTTTTCCGTCAACCGGATGCTGACGATGGATTCGGTGCGGCTCCGCCTCGAGCGCGAACAGGAGATGAGCTTCATCGAGTTCAACTACATGGTCTGCCAGTCCTACGACTATGTCGAACTGGCGCGCCGATATGGCTGCAACCTGCAAATGGGCGGTTCGGATCAGTGGGGCAACATCATCAATGGTGTCGAGCTTGGCCGCCGCATGGGAACCCATCAGCTTTACGCGCTGACCACCCCGCTATTGACCACGTCGTCTGGTGCAAAAATGGGCAAGACAGCTGATGGTGCCGTGTGGCTGAATGCCGAGCAGTTCAGCGCTTGGAATTTCTGGCAATACTGGCGCAATACCGAAGACGCCGATACTGGGAAATTCCTCAAGCTTTTCACGACCCTCCCGATGGATGAGATCCGCAAGCTGGAAGCGCTTGATGGTGCTGAGATCAATGAAGCCAAGAAGGTGCTTGCCAACGAGGCTACGGCACTGCTGCATGGGCGCGCTGCGGCTTCCGAGGCAGCCGAGACCGCACGCAAGACGTTTGAGGAAGGCACAGTTGCATCAACCCTGCCAACGATCGAAGTCGGCCGCGAGGAGCTCGCCGGCGGAATGGGAATCCTGTCCCTGATCGTAACTGCTGGACTTGCCGGCTCCAACGGCGAAGTGCGGCGGCACATAAAGGGTGGCGCCGTGCGTCTTAATGACAAACCGGTCACCGATGACCGGCTGGTTGTTTCCAGCGGAGATGTCAGTGACGGTTTCGTGAAATTGTCGCTCGGCAAAAAGAAGCACGCCTTGATCAGGCCGGTCTGACGGCCTAACGGAACTCGAATATCGAGCGGAAAATTCCCGGGGCAATAATCGACAGGGGGTTGATCTGTACGTTTGGCGCCTTCGGATCGCCGGTCAGCCGGAAAGTCACGCCGATAAGACCCCGGTCCCGGCCATTGCCGAGCACGAATCCAAGCACCGGGATGTTCGATAATGCGCTGTTGAGACCGTATGCAGGCATGAATGTGCCATTGAGCGCCATTTGGCCGTCACTGTCGAACAACGTACCGTCAAATGTGGCACCAATCGTCGGCCCGCTGACAGTTCCACGGTCGATTTTCAGATAGGTACTGCCCTTGTCGACAAATGCATACCCCCGGTCAAACTTGACGCGACTGGTATCAATTTTCGTGGGCAGGACTTCGTTCAGACTGCGGCCGTCACCATTTGGAGCACGTGACTGGGCAATCGATCCAAGCCTTGGCTCATTGACCAGCCAGAAATCGCGGATGTCGATCTCACCGATCATCGGGCCTCCGCTGTTCGACGCCAGGACTGCTTCCATGGAGCCGCCCTTCATTCTCTTGTAGATATCGAGAAAGCCCAATATCGCGCCGGTATTGGCAGAAGCGGCAGAAATGGACCCTGCACCATCCTTGAACATATAGCCGACCCTTGTCGCACCGCCGGACGCTGCCACACTTTGCAAATCCAGCTGCTCAATTGTCGGACCGCGCGAACGAAGCTCCAACCGGAAGTCTGTCTGGATACGGTCGTTAAATCCACGCACCTTGCCCAATGCTGCCGTCAGATGAATTGGCTCCTCGGTCGCCGGTTTGAATCCGGATGCGGAAGAAGGGGCGTATTTCTTGATGACCGGCCTTAGATCGAACTGTTTGCCCGTGAAATCAACCTGGTAGACCCCGGAAACCCTTTTGACCTTCACATTGAATGCGTCATCTCGATTTAACTGAACGTCCTTGAAAGAGGCTTCGACAAGCGCCCCTTTTTGCAGGAGTACGTTACCCCGGATCGCGAACGTGTCGCCGGATAGGGTCAGATCCTTGATCTGGGTTTGATCGTTTTCATGGTTCAATGTGAATTTGGCGGTCGCGGGAACGCCCATTCCCTTACTCCAGCCAATCCACGGAAATTCGATCACCGCATCGGTCAGGTCTGCATCGACGAACCGCGCGGCCTCACCGGCACCGGCAAATTTTACCAGCACCGGACCGCTCAGAATATCGCGCAAGCCCGGTGCAACTTTTTCGCGGGCCTTGTCATCGAATACCAAAGCAATGTTGCGGATTTTCTCACCGCTACCGGTACCAAGCGGTTCCCGTATTTCGATAATCGCGGGAATGCCATTGAGATCGGCATTAGCATTCAAGATGGCCAGATCAGGAACTACCTTGATCGACCCATTTGCGTTTGTGACATTTTGTCCGTCAAAATCGCTGGCCAATGACACACCCTGATAGTTCAGGTTCACGGTCCAGCCGAGATTGCGTTCCGGGCGGTCCTTGCTCAGCGGAATTTCTGCAGTGATGTGCCCTTCGACCGATCCGGTCAGGTCATCGGGCAATATGTTGACATGGCGCAACGCATTGATTGGTTCGTGAGAAGCGAGGTCGGCGATGGCATCGGCGTTGCCCGCAACGTCAATATCGAGATCGGCGACGACAGGAGAAATGTGGGCATTGCGCAGAGTCATCGTTCCGTTGCTTGCAGCCACGGTGCGGTCGCTTTCAAGGTAGGCCGTACCAGATTTCAGCGCGATATCGACATCGGTGCCACGGAAATCAACTGATCCATAAGCGTCACGGACCGGCGGAATATCGCCGACCACATCAAACCGCGTATTTTCTACTTCGAAATGCCCGGTGATTTCTTCGCCGGTGAGCGGTATGCCGGACCCAAATCGGCCCGGACCCACGGACATCTCAAGGCTGGAGTTGCGGACGATGCCGCCAAAGACGTTTTCAAGAACCCATTTGCGTGCGCCTTTGGCTGCAAAAGCAGGCCATATCTGTTTGGCGTGCGCCACCGGTAATTCAGCCACTCGGATTGCCAGGAAAACAGCGGGGGTCCGGCCAGGTGATAAAAAGACCTGCATTTGCCCGATAATTTCCCCACCTTTTGTGCGAAGCGCGAGGTCGTCGGCGACGATGAGCTGGCCATCCTGATCTATAGTGCCCGCGACCCTGACCGCCGCGACAACTGCCGGTTCCTCCGATTCCGCGGGCGCCAGATGGACGGAATTGCTCACCAGATTGAACCGGTAAATCCGTTTTTCGCCAGCCTCTGCAGATGGTTGAGGACCAACGGCACCTTCGAGGTTGGCGGAATTGCGCCCAAGCTTGAGTGCAAGGCGCGAAATCTCGATTTTCTCCGAACCGGGCTCGATCTCAAACTGGCCGTCAATCATTTCGGCGGTCACACCGTTCCCATCATCAACAGTAACCGACACCCGCCCCGACAACACATCAGCCGTGGTGCCGTCATCCTGACCGCTGAGCGAGATCGTCGCCAAACCCGTTTCGGGGAGCAATAGCTCATTGGTTTCCTTGTCAATCCGGATATCCGGCAGCTTGACGGGCAGTTGTTTCATGGCAATTTCGAATGAGAGGCCGCTTTCGCTGGTTTCGCTCACATGCCCGCTGATTTCCGCCGATTGCCCGGCGACTACCAATTCTCCTTCGAGATCCACTTT
>JAHEGF010000265.1 GCA_024645155.1 Phyllobacteriaceae bacterium
AGTTGGATACCCAACTCGGGTCACTGGAAAACAGTATTGCCTCGGCCGCACAGGTTGCCGCGGCTTTTGAAGGCGAAATTCACGGTATGCAGGGAGCGATTTCTGCGGCCCAGAAGGAGACAGCCGGATTTTCAAGAAGTCTGACCAGTGGCTTGAAAACCGCGATTGGGGATCTGGTCTTCGAGGGAGCGAAACTTTCCGACGTACTGAAAAACGTGGCGCAGTCGATGATCCAGAGCACCTTCAGTAACTCTGTCAGTCCGATCTCCGAGGCCTTGGCGGGGGCTATCAGCGGTAGAGTTACAAACCTGGTGTCCGGGTTGCTGCCTTTCGAAAAGGGCGGCGCGTTCTCTGCGGGGCGCGTGGTGCCGTTTGCGAATGGTGGTGTGGTTTCCGGCCCGACGACGTTTCCGATGCGCGGAGCGACGGGCCTGATGGGTGAGGCCGGGCCGGAGGCGATCATGCCTCTGGCCCGCGGTGCGGACGGCAGTCTGGGCGTTCGTGCGGGCGGCGGCGGTTCGGTTGTCGTGAATATGAACATTTCGACGCCGGACGCCGAAAGCTTTCGTCGGTCGAGGAGCCAGATCGCATCCGGCGTCTCGCGCGCGATCCAACGCGGCCAGCGTAATCTCTGAGGAGTAAGCAATGAATTTTCACGATGTAAGATTTCCGACCAGCCTATCGATCGGATCAACTGGTGGACCCGAGCGGCGCACGGAAATCGTGACGCTGAACAACGGGTACGAAGAACGCAACTCTCCATGGCGGCAATCTCGCCGCCGCTATGATGCAGGTGTCGCGATGCGATCCATCGACGATCTTGAAGCTGTCATCGCTTTCTTCGAGGCCAGGCAGGGTCGATTGTACGGGTTTCTCTGGAAGGACTGGAGCGATTTTAAAAGCTGTCCGGCCTCTAGTGCGCCGTCTGCATCGGATCAGGATCTTGGCATCAGTGACGGTGCCAAAACAGTATTTCAGCTTGGCAAGACCTACAAGTCGGGGGAGCACAGTCATTGGCGTGATGTTCGAAAACCAGTGACCGGCTCGGTTTTAGTCGCGGTGGACGGAGTTTCGCAAGCGGCAGAAACCGATTTTGCCGTGGATTACGTTACGGGTGAGGTCACGTTTTCGGCCGCGCCGCCGGACGGTGCTATTCTGACGGCAGGTTATGAATTCGATGTACCGGTCAGGTTCGATACTGATCGGCTTGAAATCAACTTGGCCTCGTTTTCCGCCGGCGATATTCCCAACATCCCAATCATCGAGGTGCGGAGCTGATGCGTGATATTTCCCCAGAGATGTTGGCGCATTTCAAGACAGGTGCAACAACGATTTGCCGGTGTTGGAGGGTGGAACGCGTCGATGGCGTGGTGATGGGCTTTACAGATCACGACAGAAATCTGGAATTCGAGGGTACAACATATCAGGCGTCCACCGGCTTTGACGCGGCAGTCCTGCAAGCCTCGGCCGGGCTGAGTGTCGACAATACTGGAGCGGTTGGCGCATTGTCAGCTGACGGTATAACGGAAGCCGATATTGCCAAGGGCAAGTTTGATGGAGCCGCAATCGTCCAGATGTTGGTGAACTGGCAGGACAGCACTCAGAACCTGATTGTATTTCGCGGAAGCATGGGAGAAGTCGCACGGGGAGACGGATCCTTTGAAGTGGAACTTCGCGGTCTGGCCGAGAGCTTGAATCATGCCATTGGACGCAGTTATTTACGGCAGTGCGACCGGCGGTTGGGCGATGCAAAATGTGGAATGGACGTGTCTGACGCGGCCTTTACTGGTTCAGGTGCTGTTGACCATGTGGACGGGACGCCTGAAATCAATATTTCTGGTGTGGATACTTTCAATGACGGTTGGTTCGCACACGGACGCCTTGAGTGGTTGACCGGACAGAATGCCGGTCTTGTCAGCGATATCAGTTCCGACCGGCTGGATGGTGCCGTACGTATCCTGGGTTTGTGGCAGCAGCCAAGTTGTCCGGTCGAACAGGGGGATGAGGTCCGCCTGATAGCCGGATGTGACAAGCTCGCCAGTACGTGCAAGATGAAATTTAAGAATTTCTCAAATTTCAGAGGATTCCCGCACTTGCCCGGCGAGGATTGGGTGACAGCCTACCCGATTTCCTCGGATGCCAACAAAGGCGGAAGTATCGTTCCCTATGAATGATCTTGATGCAAAAATGGTCGTCCAAGCGGCTCGCGGCTGGTTGGGAACGCCATATGTTCATCAGTGCAGCACGCGGGGGCAGGGAACAGATTGCCTGGGCCTATTGCGCGGTGTGTGGCGCGAAATCGTCGGCAAGGAGCCGGTGGAAATTCCCGCCTACACGGCGGATTGGTCCGAATGCTCAAATTTGGAACGGCTTTGGCAGGCCGCGCGAGAACACTTGATTGAAATACCTGTTGAACAGCTGCACCCCGGTTGCGTTGTTCTTTTCCGGATGCAACGGAATTTCGTTGCAAAACATCTTGCTATTCTGGCGACCGGTCCAAGCGGAATACCAACAATTATTCATGCCTACAGTGGCAAAGGAGTGGTGGAGACGCCGCTGACGATGTCGTGGAAAAGACGAATAGTTGCTCAATTTCAATATCCTACAGGGGGAAACTGAATTATGGCGACAATCGTATTGTCAGCCGCCGGCGCAGCCATCGGAGGTGCTATTGGGGGTAGCGTACTCGGTGTATCCGCAGCCGTGATCGGCAAAGCTGTCGGAGCAACCATCGGGTCTGCAATTGACCAGAAAGTGTTCGGATTTGGTAACCGCACCGTTGAGGCTGGACGTATCGACAGCTTCCGGTTGCAAGGTGCCGCAGAGGGCCAACCGATGCCGGTTGTTTTCGGCCGCACAAGGATCGCTGGGCATATGATCTGGTCGAGCGATTTTCTGGAGACGAAAATTAGCTCTTCCTCTGGCGGAAAAGGTACAGGGCCGAAGGTCACAACCAATAGCTACAGTTACAGCGTTTCCGTGGCTTTCGGACTTGGCGAAGGGGTGGTTAACCGGATCGGCCGGATTTGGGCGGATGGGCAGGAAATTTCAGCGGGTGACCTGAACATGGCCTTCTATCCCGGTGATGAAGCGCAACTGCCGGATCCAACGATTGCCGCTGTCGAAGGACTGGAAAATACACCTTCCTACCGCGGTACTGCCTACGTTGTGATCGATGGTTTGCAACTGGAAGAGTTCGGCAACCGGATACCTCAACTGAATTTTGAGGTATATCGGCCTGCCCAACCGAGTATTGAGGGAATTGGCGCAACGGCGGAAGTCGTCAATGGTGTATGCCTTATTCCCGGTACCGGCGAGTTTTCCCTCGGAACGACTCCGGTTCACTATTCGGGTGAATTTGCCGATAACCGGTCTGCCAACGTCAATACTCTGCGCAAGGAAACTGACTTTCTGAACAGTCTGGACGATCTGCAAAACGATCTGCCAAATTGCAGATCGATTTCAGTTGTGACCAGTTGGTTCGGCGATGATTTGCGCTGTGGTTATTGCACGTTGCGACCGAAGGTTGAAAAACTGGGCATTAGTAGCAGTCCGCTGAGTTGGCAGGTCAACGGTTTGGTTCGCGGTGACGCGCTTGCCGTTGGCCAGATTGATGGACGTCCGGCTTTTGGCGGCACGCCGTCCGACAACAGCGTCATCGAAGCGATTCAAGAGATTAAGAGTCGCGGTTATAATGCTGTTTTTTATCCTTTTATTCTTATGGATATTACTGCTGGTAATACGCTTTCGGATCCGCATTCCGAAAATGCATTTCAGCCGGCAATGCCTTGGCGAGGACGGATTGCTAGTACAGCGGCTGCGGTTATTGCAAACGAAGCGGACGGTTCGACGATTGCCGAATTCGAGGTCGAGAGCTTTTTCGGAACTTGCGCGGTGGCAGATTTCGACATTTCCTCCGGAGCCGTCCTCTATAATGGTCCGGAAGAATGGTCATACCGACGCCTGATCCTGCATTACGCGCACCTGTGCAAATTGGCGGGTGGTGTTGACGCCTTCTTGATTGGTTCCGAAATGCGGGGCCTGACGCAGATTCGCACCGGCAAGCGTGACTTTCCCGCCGTCGTGCGATTGAAGCAACTGGCGGCAGATGTACGGGCGGTTTTGGGGCCTGACTGCAAGATTAGCTATGCTGCCGACTGGTCTGAATATTTCGGGTTTCAACCGGCGGACGGATCCGGGGATGTGTTTTATCACCTCGATGCGCTTTGGTCCGACGAGAACATAGATTTTATCGGGATCGACAACTATATGCCTCTGTCTGACTGGCGTGACACCGCAGGTCATCTGGATGGGAGCTATGGCTCTATCTACAATCTAGACTACCTGAAAGGGAACATCGAAGGCGGTGAGGGCTATGACTGGTACTATGAGAGCGAGGCGGATCGCGTGGCTCAGGTGCGCACTCCGATCACCGACGGGGCTTACAATGAACCCTGGGTCTATAGGTACAAGGATATCCGCGCCTGGTGGAGCAAGCCGCATTTCGAGCGACTTTCCGGCGTTCAGGAAACCGTAGAAACAGGTTGGATCCCGGAGTCCAAGCCTATCTGGTTCACAGAATTTGGCTTCCCGTCGGTCGACAAGGGTACCAACCAGCCTAATGTGTTTTTCGACCCGAAATCGAGTGAATCCGCGG
>JAHEGF010000053.1 GCA_024645155.1 Phyllobacteriaceae bacterium
GGGGGGTGAAAACGCAAGTGAGGTCGAGTTTTTGACCACTGCTTGGTTCGACGGCAGGGGCACAATAAAGTTGTTTATCGTGTAGGATTACGAAATCGCATGTGTTCCTGACAACGGGCGAAATGTATACAAGCGCTTTCACGAACGCTCGCAAAACTACAGGGTTATGGAAAACCTGCAAAACGAATAAGACGCTGCCGCACCTTAGCCCGAAGCTTGGCCGTTCCGGATTGCGCTTTGCTTTTTGAGGACGAAGTCAAGTCTTACAGATCAGAAACTGACCTTTTCCTGTTTAGCAACTGCAGCAAATGCCACCATGAATTTGTCGCGATCAAGTGACGGAAACGCATTCTTCAATTTGCTGAAGAGGTAGTTGCCGTCTTTCACGATTTGCGGGAAATGCATCAATGTAAATGGCAGGTCCAGTTCAGCCAGGGTAACGATTAGCGTGGAAAGTTTCTGGCCAAGAACAATTTCCTGCTCTGGCAAGCTGCGCGCACCCCATGGCCCGCCAGCGACCGGATCCTTGCCCTTCAACCTTTTGAACAATCGCTTGGCCGATGAAATATTCGAATCTTCCAGCACCTTGACGCGGCTTTTGGATGCATCACGCAAATTGCGCACCGGCAACAGAACATGATCGATCACAAGATCATTGTCCTTGATAACCTCGCGCAACCCGGTGGAGAGTTCCGGATTTTTTACCACATAGGGCGCGTCGGATTTGCGGATATCGTACTCGAAACCTGCGCGGGCATTTTCATGATAATCAAGTCCCAGGCGATCACGGCCTGTGTCAATGCCCAGTTCGGTCAGCAATTCGACCAGGAACGTGGTGCCCGCCCGGCCTGTACCTGTTATTATTACGTGATTGCGCATAGTTCTCCTATTTGCCGTTTTGTATGCCTGCCCGCAAAGAGCAGTTCACGCAGGCCTCAGCCATACCCGGTTGTCATGGAAAGCGGCACCGCCATAGGGCGCGATCTGATCGGCTCCGGTTAGCACGTTGATCCCCTCGCCGCGTATGTGAGCACTGTTCGGCCAGATGCCTTCCGCGATCAGCACTCCGCGCTTCACACCGTCGAACAGTCTGGCGTGGAGCACCAATTCACCGCGCGGATTGCCGATCTCTACCGTTGCGCCATCGGCAATGGCCAGATCCGCCGCATCGGCTGGATTGATTATCAATTCAGGCCTGCTCTGACGTTTTAACGAACCGGGTGTTTCCGAGAATGTCGAATTCAGGAATGCATTAGCCGGCGAAGTCGCCAGACGGAAGGGGTGATCAGCATCGGTCGTTTCAATGGTTTCGATATGGTCTGGAAATTCCGGCAATGCCGCCACCGGGCCCAGGATGCCCATTGATTTGGGTGGTTTGCCGGGTGCTGGCGTATTTGCCCAATCGGGTCGAAAATGAAACTTTTTGTCCCTGTGACCGAAACCGTTCAGAAAATGGGCTTCTGCGAATTCGGGTTGAATATCTGCCCAGCGTCCGTCAATCAGGTCCTGATAGGTTCCCAGGCCCCTTTTTTTCAGCATCCCGTCGATCAGCGTTCGCGGGTCATGGCCGAATTCCGGCAGGTGTGCGACCCCAAGCCTTTGTGCCAGCTCTTCTATGACAAAGTGGTTCTGCCGTGGCCCTTCCGGTGGATCGACCAGTTTCGGTCCGGCAATGATGAACTGGTGGCCGCCGCCGCGGTAGACGTCGTCGTGCTCGAGAAACATCGTCGCGGGAAGAACGACATCGGCCATCAGTGCCGTATCAGTCATGAATTGCTCGTGGACGCAGACGAACAGGTCTTCGCGGGCAAGACCCTTGCAGACAAGGCGCTGCTCGGGCGCAACGTTGGCCGGGTTGGTGTTTTGCACCAGCATTGCGGTGACCGGCGGACCGCCTTGCAATGCGTCGCTGTCGCCCGTCAGGACACGGCCTATCTGCGACTGGTCGAGAAACCGGACCCGCGGATCGAAATGCCTGGTTCCCTCGATAACCGACTTGTCGAGCTTGAAGACGCCGGAATTGGAGTGAAAAGCGCCGCCTCCCTCGTAGCGCCACGCACCGGTGACAGCCGCAATCGAGGTGACAGCATGCATGTTGACAGCGCCGTTACGCCCCCTGGTAAATCCGTAGCCCAAGCGGAAATAGGTGCGTTTGGTTTCACCAATGAGTTTAGCGAAATCCACGATTTCGCCAACGCCAAGCCCGGTGATGGCGGAAGCCCATTGCGGCGTCTTATCCTTCAGATGATTTTCCAGCCCGCCCGGATCGTCGGTGTATTGGGCAAGGTATTGGCGGTCCGCATATCCGTCGCGAAACAGGACATGCATTACCGCGCAAGCCAGGGCGCCATCGGAACCTGGCCGCAATACCAGGCCCATGTCGGCTTGCTTGATGGTCCCGTTTTCGTAGATGTCGATTGCGACGATCCTGGCGCCACGCTCTTTTCTCGCGCGTGTGGCATGGGTCATCACGTTGACCTGCGTTGATACGGGGTTCGTTCCCCAGATGACGATACAATCGGATTTCGCCATTTCCCGCGGGTCTGGACCGGCAAGATATCCCGTGCCCATGACAAAGCCTGTCCAGGCAGGATTGGTGCAGATGGAATCGAACTGGTTGGAATATTTCTTGGCATGACGCAGGCGATGGATGCCATCACGCTGCACAAGCCCCATCGTTCCGGCATACTGGTAAGGCCAGACCGCTTCGGAGCCGAATTCTTGCTCAGCGGCCTGGAACTTGCCGGCCACCAGATCAAGAGCCGCCTCCCAACTTGCCTCCTTCCACTGGCCAGTTCCCTTCGGCCCGGAGCGGACAAGCGGTTTTAGCAGACGTTGCGGATGGTGAATACGTTCTGCATATCGTGCAACCTTCGCGCAGATGACACCAACGGTATAGCTGTTGTCTCTTGCGCCGTGGATACGCCCGATCGTCGAACCATCGACCAGTTCGACATCAAGGGCACAGGTAGACGGGCAGTCATGCGGGCAGGCACTGTGGCCGGTTCGTGTGTGTGTATGCACAGTCATTATTCGCCCATATCACCGCCTGACGGCAGATCAAACCATGCGGCGAAAATTTCCGCAGCTTTGTGCGTAAAACTTGACTGGCGCGCCGACTTTCACGACAGTGTCTTGTGGCTCCAGCCCAACCAGAGTGGCGATTTGATAATGACCCGAAAATCACTGATCGTTGCAGTCCTGTCGCTCTCTTTTGCGGCCAGCAGTGCGCATGCCCGGCCGTTGCCTGTTGCTCCCGACTCTCTTTTTTCGCCGGCGACATTTGAGCAGATTTACAACAACGGGACAGTTTGGAACAAGCAGGCCGCCGAATGTGGCGACAGCCGGATACTGCGCAAGATCGAACGAAGATTCCGCCATCAGGTGCGCCATGTGCCGGAACTGCCCGACGTCGAGATCATGGAGTTTCAGCGCATCCACCAGCACCGCTACCTGCCGACAGCAGAAGACCGGCCGATTGCCCGGCGCTATTGCGGGGCCACCGTTGTTTTGTCCGATGGCAGCCGGCCCTACATGAACTATCTTATCGAAGACGAGATGGGATTTGCCTCGATCGGCGACAATGTCGAATTCTGCGTCGCCGGATTCGACCGCTGGTTTGTGTATAACGGCCGTTGCCGCCTTATCGATTGAGTTGGGCAATGCCGCTGGCGACGCGTTTGATTTCCGCGGTGACCGTCGCAATGTTTTGTACGTTTTCTGCCGGCTGCAAACCCGATAGCGCCGATCAGGACGAACTGGCCAAAACGACTGGCGCTGCGTCCCCGCCATTCGATTTTTATGTGCTGGCACTGTCATGGTCTCCCAGTTTTTGTGCGGCTAACGGCAAAAATGCCGACCAGCAGCAGTGCGGGATTGGGGGAAACCACGGTTTCATCGTTCACGGGCTGTGGCCACAATTCGAGAAGGGCTATCCGGAGTTCTGCCCGGCAAATCGGCACGGAATCGTCTCATCGGGACTTGAAAAAACACTATTCGACCTGATGCCATCATCCGCGCTTGTGCGCCACCAGTGGCGCAAGCACGGAACCTGTTCGGGGCTGGAACAAAGGGCCTATTTCGATACACTCCGTGCCGCGCGCCAACATGTCACCATTCCCGGTCAGTTTCGCAATCCTGCACGACTGCGGCGTGTCGATCCGGCTCGGGTCGAAACCGCGTTCATCGGTGCAAACAAGGGATTGTCCGCAGATGGTATCGCGGTGACCTGCGGGATGGGTTACCTGCGCGACGTGCGCATCTGCATGACACGGGATTTGGCTTTCAGGCCATGTGATGAAGTTGACCGCAACGCCTGCCGCCTGAGATCCGTACTGTTGCCGCCATCCAAATAGGTTTCGGCGGCTGCATTGTCGCAGAAGAAAATCCCGTGCGACCTTGCAAGCATGAAAATTTTCCCTAGTCCGGCAAAAGTGCGATTGCCGGGGATACTCAAAATGATAGATTCCGTGAAGCTTAACAGGAATCATCCGATTGGAACCCGCAATGCACACTCTGCTCTATTCTCCGGCCTCACCCTACAGCGCAAAAGTCCGCATGGCTGCGGCCAAGGCAGGTATCGGGCTTGAAGTGAAAATAGTCGATCCAACTGCGGACCCGGACGACCTGACAGGGCGCAATCCACTTGGCAAGCTTCCGCTGGTCTATCGCGACGATGGCGAAGTGATTTACGACAGCCGTGCAATCACCCAGTATCTGAACCGCCAGGCGCGCAACTCCCTGTTTCCGACGAATGCCATCAAGAGGCTTGAGGCTGAACGGCTGGAAGCGCTGGCTGACGGAATCACCGATTGCCTGCTGGCTCACGTCTATGAGCGGCGCATGCGGCCGGCAGAAAAAATCCACCAGCCATGGCTCGACCGGCAGTGGGAAAAGGCCTGCCGCGGACTCGACGCATTGAATGGCTCTCCACCAAGATTGCCCAAGAAAATCACGGCGGGGCACATCGCGGTGCGCGCGCTGCTCGGCTACCTCGATTTGCGGTTCAAGGGCCAGTGGGAACGCGGCCGGGCAAAACTCGTGCGCTGGGCGCGCAAGTTCGACGAGAAACACCCCGATCTGGTGGCGCTGCTACCGCAGTAGGGTGGCAAGGCGGCGTTGCATCTTATCTCTTCGCGCGCAAACGTTTGAGCAACAATCCGGGGATCGCCATTTGATACTGCGGCCCGGCAATTGGGTTGAGCAAAAAAGCCGGACGGGTTGTAGCCGTCCGGATAATCAAGGGCAACATTGTCTCTTTTTAGAACTTCAGGCCGACGCCGAGCTGGATTCTGTTCTGCGTGGCATCAACTGATTGAGCACCACTGCCGGTGTTGAAAATCTCCGATCCGAAATCTGAATAACGGTATTCCGCGCGGCCAAATATCTGATCAGTCAGCATGGCATCGACACCAGCTCCGGCTGTCCATCCAAGCAGTGTCTGGCTATCACTTCCTGCCGCATCGGACACTTTCAAACGTGTTGCAGCGCCGCCAGCAGTGCCATAGACAAGGACGTCGTCGGTAACCGCAAATCCCATGCGGGCACGCAACGAACCGTCAAACCCGCTCTTGACGTTGAGACCGGCTGCGGTTCCCTCGACCGCGCTGTAGCCTGCGTCCCCTTCGAGACCAAGTATCATCGGACCGGTCTGGTAATTGTAACCGGCAAAGCCGCTACCGAGAAACCCGTCGGTGCTGACCGGTCCGGTTGGCGCAGCGGATTCCCCAAAGCCATAGCCGAGCGCAATACCGGCATAGGGGCCTGACCAGATGTATATCGGCGCCGGTTCGGCCATCACGTTTTCGGGAATCGGCGGCTCGTCGCCGACCACATCTGCAGCGATCGCAGCCTGGTGCGAGGCGGCAACCAACGCCGTGATTGCGGCACCGGCAAGCAGTTTTCTGACCGATGTTGGATGCATGACATTACTCCTTGTCAAGAATTGGTGTATCGACCTGCGGTTTGCCGATCGGCAATAGGCCTCCCACCGTCCGCAAGGACCGAGGTTGGCCGGAAATTGCGGCAATTGATTTATCGAAAAAGGGTCATTCGCTGGCAGCAATGCGACCAAACCGCGTCCAACCGGTTTCCCCGACAGCCTGTTGACGGTTCAGATATATTGCTGCCGTAAGTTTGGAGAGAACGGTCGCTCCTCCTATATGGCAGCGACGTGACTGCATTTTTTATTAATGGTGCATGGTGACATATAGCGCACTTATTCTCGTCAGCGGGCTGGTCATGCTGGTTTTTGCCGGAGACTACCTGGTGCGCGGGGCGGCGGGTCTCGCCGAAAATCTCGGTATATCGCCCTTGGTAATCGGTTTGACCGTTGTCGCTTTCGGCACGTCGGCTCCTGAATTGCTGATATCGCTTCAGGCTGCATTATCGGGTGCCCCTGGCATTGCGATCGGCAATGTGGTCGGTTCAAACATTTCGAATGTGCTGCTTGTGGTAGGTGTTCCTGCATTGATCGCGCCAGTATTGGCGACAGAACCTGGTCTGCGCCGCAACATGACCGCAATGCTTGCGGTTACGATGGTCTTCATGTTGATGGTGTCAAGCGGTAGCCTCAGCCGCGCAGAAGGTGCAACGTTACTCCTGATCCTTGCCACCGTCATTGCCTGGCAGATCCACACAGCCCGCGCCATGAAGCTTGCCGCGATTGACGACTATCACGATGAAATTGGCGAAACACCTCATAATCCCATCCGGATCGGGCTTTACCTTGTGGGTGGTGTTGTCGGTTTGCCTATCGGAGCCCATCTGACTGTGACCGGTGCCTCGGCCATCGCTGAATCGTTTGGAATATCTCAGACGGTCATCGGCCTCACCATCGTCGCGATCGGCACCTCGCTGCCGGAACTGGCGACGACGGTGATGGCTGCCTATCGCGGATCCTCTGCCGTTGCGATGGGTAATGTCGTCGGCTCCAACCTTTTCAACCTCGCCGGTATCATGGGTGTGACGGCCATGATCGTTCCGGTGCAGATTCCCGACCGGATCATAACGATCGACATGTGGGTGATGGCAGCAACGTCATTGCTCGTTGCAATTTTCGCCTATGCACGGCTTTCGGTGGGCAAAGCATTTGGTGTATCCATGCTGGTGGCCTATGCCGCCTATCTGATTTCACTGTTCTAGCGTCAGGACCCAACATGAACGGCCGCGCTCCCGTAGCCCTCGTAACCGGCGCCGCACATCGCATCGGGGCAGCCATTGCAACCGATCTGGCCGCCCACGGGTTTGCGGTCGTTATTCACACGCGCGGTGACGTCGCGGAAGCGGAAAAGGTTTGCGATAAAATCCGTTCCGCCGGCGGACAGGCAATTTGGCTTACAGCCGACCTGACCGACGACGATGCGGTGCGCAAGCTTTCAACGGATGCAGCCGCACAAAACGGACCGGTTTCCCTTATTGTCAACAATGCTTCGGTTTTTCTCGATGATAGCGTCGAAGCGTTCAACCGCGAAACCTGGGATGACCATTTTGCCGTGCATTTGCGCGCGCCGGCCCTGCTTGCAGAAGCCATGGTAGCCAATCTGCCTGCCAGCAGTTCCGGCCTGATTGTCAACATCATTGACCAGCGGGTCTTGAACCTGACGCCACGTTTCTTCTCCTACACACTTTCGAAATCAGCATTGTGGACGGCAACACAGACAATGGCACAGGCATTGGCTCCGCGCATCCGCGTCAATGCGATCGGCCCTGGACCTACGCTGCCGAGTCCGCGTCAGGAACCGGCAGAATTTCAAAAACAGGTTGAGCGCGTGCCGTTGAAACGCGGGCCCGGGCTTGCAGAGTTCGGCGCGACGATCCGTTATTTTTGGGATACTCCTTCAATTACCGGTCAGATGATCGCGCTTGACGGCGGCCAGCATCTTGCATGGCAAACGCCGGACGTGACAGAAATCAGCGAATGAAGGTCAAAACCAGCGGCGGCGGCAAGGCAGAAAAAGACGGCAAGTCGAAAAGACTGGACGTGAAGATGAGAACACAGGCATTTGCCGAATCTGTTGCCTGGGATGAGAGCGTTTCTGGCCTGTCCGGAATGAGCGGAATCGAGGTGGTGCAGGAAGCTGTCAAGCGGCTGCCGAATTCACCGGGTGTTTACCGGATGGTCAATGCCGGCGGCGATGTCCTTTATGTCGGCAAGGCCCGCAGCCTGAAAAAGCGGGTCACGAACTATGCCCAGGGCCGCGGCCATACCAGCCGTACCAGCCGGATGATCCGCGATACGGCGACGATGGAATTCGTCGTCACACGGACCGAAACCGAGGCGTTGTTGCTTGAAGCCAACCTGATCAAGCGCCTGCGGCCGCGTTACAATGTGTTGCTGCGCGATGACAAATCGTTTCCCTATATCGTAATAACCCGGGACCATGAGGCGCCTGGCATCTACAAGCACCGCGGTGCGCGGTCGCGGCGTGGCGACTATTTCGGCCCGTTCGCCTCCGCCGGGGCCGTGGGGCGCACGATCAATACATTGCAACGGGCGTTCCTGCTTAGAACCTGCAGCGATTCGGTCTACGAGGGCCGTACCCGGCCTTGCCTGCTCTTCCAGATCAAACGGTGCGCGGCGCCATGTACCGGAGAAATCGACCAGCGCAGTTATACGGCGCTTGCAGATAGCGCCAACGATTTCCTTTCGGGCAAGAGTAGCGTGGTCAAGTCGCAGTTGGCTGCTTCCATGCAGCAGGCTTCCGATGCGCTCGATTTTGAAGGCGCAGCCCGGTACCGTGATCGGCTAGCGGCATTGTCCCATGTGCAAAGCCAACAAGGAATTAATGCGCAAACCATTGACGAAGCAGATGTTTTTGCCGCGCATCAAGATGGTGGTCAGACTTGTATCGAGGTTTTCTTTTTCCGTACCGGCCAAAATTGGGGAAACCGGGCCTATTTTCCGAAGGCCGATGCCAGCCTTGATGCGCCTACAGTGCTTCAGGCCTTTATCTCGCAATTTTATGATGACAAGCCTTGCCCCAAATCCATCCTGGTCTCACATTCACTCGAAGAACAGGACCTGCTTGCCGAAGCATTTACGGCAAAGGCCGGCCGCAAGGTGAGTGTATCGAAGCCGCAGCGCGGCGAAAAACGCGACGTGGTTGATCACGCCCTGCACAATGCCCGGGAGACATTGGGACGGCGGCTTGCCGAAACATCCTCCCAGGCACGTCTTCTTGAGGGGTTTGCGGAATTATTCGCTCTCGACGAGACACCGAAACGCATTGAGGTCTACGACAATTCACACATAATGGGGGCCAATGCGGTCGGCGCGATGATTGTTGCGGGGCGCGACGGCTTTATCAAGAATCAGTACCGGAAGTTCAACATCAAGTCGCGGGATATCACTCCAGGAGACGATTTCGCAATGATGCGCGAAATGCTTGAGCGGCGTTTCACAAGACTCGTCAAGGAGCACAATGATCCGCAAACTGACGATCCCGGCAACGATGATCCGGACATATTGCCGGCCTGGCCTGATGTTTTACTGATTGACGGTGGCCTGGGCCAGCTCAACGCTGTCAATGCGATTTTGTCGGAATTGGGTGTACAGGACCGTGTCACCACCATCGGGATTGCCAAGGGTGTGGATCGCGAAGCCGGCCGTGAACGGTTTTTCATTTCCGGCAGGCAACCTTTCCTCCTGCCGGTCCGCGACCCGGTCCTGTATTTCATTCAGCGTCTGCGTGACGAAGCGCACCGGTTCGCCATAGGTACACACAGGGCAAGGCGCAAAAAGGAGCTGGTGCGTAATCCGCTCGACGAAATCGCAGGGATCGGCCCCGGACGCAAGCGGGCTCTGCTGCATCATTTCGGAACGGCGAAAGCCGTCAGCAGGGCCGGTGTCGACGACCTGATGTCGGTTGACGGCATTTCCGAAACGATTGCCCAGCAGATTCATAGTCATTTCCACGAGAAATCCGGCCGCTGAACCTGCTGGCCCCACACGTTTTTCGCATCTGCATGTTGACCGGTGGACATATCGTCTGCTTTCTGAAGGGATGGCGATTCCAGATCAATCATCGGCCAAACAGGCATTCAACTTGCCCAATATCCTGACTTACGCGCGGATATTGGCAGTGCCGCTGGTTGTACTTTGTTTTTTCATGGAGGGCCGACTGCAATCCAGTGACCTGGCACGCTGGACCGCACTTGGCATATTCATCGCTGCCAGTGTCACCGATTTTCTCGACGGCTACCTCGCGCGCATCTGGAAACAAACATCGAATATCGGCCGCATGCTTGATCCGATTGCCGACAAGCTACTGGTTGCAACGTGCCTGCTACTACTGGCTGCCGACACCGACAAGACAATTGCCGGCTGGTCACTGTGGGCGGCGATCATCATTCTTTGCCGAGAAATCCTTGTCTCGGGTCTGCGGGAATACCTGGCGTCCCTTAAGGTCTCGGTACCGGTCACCCAACTGGCAAAATGGAAGACGGCGATCCAGATGGTCGCGATCGGGTTTCTGCTTGCCGGGCCGGCAGGGGACAAGGTACTGCCCTACACCACCGAAATCGGCATCCTTTTACTCTGGATTTCAGCTGTTGTTACGCTTTATACCGGGTATGACTATTTCCGCGCGGGACTGAAACACGTCGTGTAAGACGCGCAAGGAGCAGCAGCTCATGAGACTGGTCTATTTTTCCTGGGTGCGTGAGAAAATCGGCAAGGGCGAAGAAGACGTCGAATTGCCTGACGATATCGAGACCGTGCGCGACCTGCTTTCCTGGATGAAGACCCGCGGCGAGGAATATGAAGCCGCGCTTGAGCACCAGGATGTCATTCGTGTTGCGCTCGACATGGAGCATGTCCTCCATTCCGAAAAACTCGGTACGCCCCATGAAATTGCGTTTTTCCCGCCGATGACAGGTGGCTAGGTCCATGTCGGTCCATGTCACCCCGTTGGTTCGCGTTCAGGCGGAAGATTTCGATGTCGGTGCAGAAACTGCACTTCTTTGTCAGGGGCGAACCGATATAGGTGCGATTGTCGCGTTTACCGGTCTGTGCCGCGATGAAGGGGGAAAACTTGCCGCCCTCGAACTCGAACATTATCCGGGCATGGCCGAGGCGGAGATCTCGCGCATTTGCAAGCAGGCATCGGCGCGTTGGCCGCTCAGCGGCCTGTCAGTCATCCACCGCCATGGAAAGATCTGCCCCGGGGGAAATATAGTGCTGGTGATTGCCGCCTCGACGCACCGCCAGGCGGCTTTTGAAGCCGCATCATTCATCATGGATTTTCTGAAGACCCGGGCGCCATTTTGGAAAAAGGAATGGATGAAGGACGGGACCGCCGGTAATTGGGTCGACGCCAAGGAGGTGGATGATATGGCGAGTGAACGCTGGGAGACCTAGAACCCGCTATCAAAAAGCCGGGCAAGTGCCCGGTTATTTCTCATTACTTGTCAATGATTTGCCGGAAAACACCGGCAATCTGATTCAACCGACGATTTCGGTTTCCGCAAACCAGTAGCGAATTTCCTCAGCGGCGGTTTCCGGGGCATCGGAACCGTGGACCGAATTTTCGCCAATCGATTGGGCAAACAACTTGCGAATTGTTCCCTCGGCAGCATCCGCGGGATTGGTCGCGCCCATTACTTCGCGGTTTTTAGCAATTGCATTCTCGCCTTCGAGAACCTGTACAACCGTCGGAGCCGATGACATGAACTCGCACAATTCGTCAAAAAACGGGCGATCAATGTGTACGGAGTAAAATCCTTCGGCTTGACGGCGGCTCATCCACACGCGCTTGGACGCGACGACGCGCAATCCGTTATCCTCAAAAATCCTGGTGATCGCACCGGTCAGATTTCGTTTGGTGGCGTCCGGTTTGATCATTGAAAAAGTGCGCTCAATCGCCATGTCGGGTCCTTCGGAGTGTTTGTTGGAAAAACTGGCGCTCCTATAAACGGGCACTGGCTCCTTGTGAAGGCCCTTCCGCCATCGGCGCCTACAATGCTGCAGCCGCCGGTACGCGGCGCGCCAATCCGTCGTGGAGGTCAAGGCAGCGATCAAACCAGTCCGCCACCGGGTCGCCGGCCGGAAGAACCGGAAATGCGGAACAGATGCGCAGCCACTGAAAGGCGCCAAACACAATATAATCGGCAAACAGCGGGCTCTCGCCGCCAATAAAGTTCTGCCCTGTCAGCAATGCCCGCAGCGGCTGGAGTTTCTTCAGAAATTCTTCCAACCTTTGTTCGCGGCCGACCGGCACGTCTTCCAGTTTCATGCCATAGATCTTTTCACGGCTTTCGCGAAAATAAACCTGGTCGATCGGTGCCAGCATGTCGTGAATTTCCATTAGTGCCACAGAACCGGCAAACGGATGAATGACATTCTGCGTCCAGGATTCGACAAAACGGGTCAGCGACTGGCCGCCTTTTCCGGCAAACAGGCTTGGCCGGTCCGGATAGGTTTCATCGAGATATTCAGCGATTGCATAGGAGTCCGAAACCAGCCTGTTACCGTCTCGGATCAACGGCACACGCTTGGTTGCGCCGTCTTCGATATTCGGTATCGCCGTGAATGCGGTTGCCACGGTGGTGAACTCCAGCCCTTTGTGAGCCAGCGACATTACCGTTTTCCAGCAATGCGGACTGAACGGGCGATTGGCGTCGCTGCCGGCAAGTTCGTAGAGAGTTATAGACATTGGCGTCAGTTCCTGTTCGGCCTATCATGTCAGCCTTATTGACCCGATTGGCATCAAGAGAAAACCCCATGTTGCAATATTTCCGCATGTTTGCCTGCTATAATCGGTGGGCCAATGGCTGTGTATACGATGCGGCCTCGGCTCTCGACAAAAAAGCCTACAATGCGCAGACCGGCGCCTATTTCAAGTCGATGAACGGTACGCTGAATCATCTGCTGGTCGCCGACCGCATTTGGATGCGCCGGTTTACGGGTGAAGGGTCGCATCCCAGCGAACTCGATGCGATCATTGCTCCCGAATTCAAGGCGCTGCGCCGCGAGCGCAGGAAGGAAGACGACCGAATTGTCAATTGGGTCAATGATCTGGACGACAATGCCCTTGCAGGACGGTTCAGCTACACGACGATAACCGACATGCGGACCATCTCGCAGCGTCTGGCACCGGCGATGGCGCATTTCTTCAATCACCAGACACATCACCGCGGGCAGGCACACATGATCCTGTCGGTACTCGGCAGAGATCCACCATCGCTAGACCTGCTTTATTTTCAAAGATCCCCCGAAGGACGCGAATTCGCCTAGATATAAATCCTGCCACCCTTGCTTTGAGGCTGCGCGGCGTCCTACAGCAGGCGCGAACAATGGACAGGCAGAATGCTGACGATTACCGACCTTACATTGCGTGTTGCCGGGCGGGTGCTGCTGGAGGAAGCGACGCTCGTATTGCCGGCTGGCGCCAAGGCTGGCCTGGTGGGGCGCAACGGATCGGGAAAGACCACGCTTTTCCGAGGAATCACCGGTGCAGTTTTACCGGATTCCGGTAGTATTTCGCTGCCGAAAAACCTGACCATCGGAATTGTCGAACAGGAAGCGCCGGGCAGCGGTGATACGCCGCTCGAAATCGTGCTTCAGGCTGACAGGGAGCGTGTCGCGCTGCTGGATGAAGCCAAGACCGCCGCAGATCCGGCACGTATCGCCGAAATCCAGATCAGACTTGCCGATATCGGTTCGCACGCCGCAGAGGCAAGGGCCGGAGCAATTCTCCACGGACTGGGATTTGAAGCAGACGCACAAAACCGTCCCGTATCGTCCTTTTCAGGCGGCTGGCGCATGCGCGTGGCGCTTGCCGCTCTGCTGTTTGCGGAACCCGACCTGCTGCTACTTGACGAACCGACAAACTATCTCGACCTGGAAGGTACGATGTGGCTGGAGACCTACCTGGCGCGTTACCCGCGCACGGTGTTGCTGATCAGCCACGATCGCGACCTGCTCAACCAAGCGGTGTCGTCAATTGTCCATCTGGAACAGGGAAAACTGAAACTGTACAATGGCGGCTACGACCAGTTTGAACGGCAACGCCGCGAAACCATGGTCCTCAAGGAAAAGCAGCAGGCAAAACAGGAGGTGCAGCGCAAGCACATGGAGGCCTTTGTCGAGCGTTTCCGCTACAAGGCTTCCAAAGCGCGCCAGGCGCAGTCACGACTGAAAGCGCTGGAAAAGCTCGGACCGTTGACCGCAATCCTGAGCGAAGGCACGCGGGCGTTCTCCTTTCCTCAGCCGGTCAAGGCGGTGGCTTCACCTGCGATTGCGCTTGAGAATGTGGCGGTTGGGTACGAACCGGGAACCCCGGTATTGTCGCGCCTGAACCTGCGGATCGATGCCGATGACCGCATCGCGCTGCTCGGATCTAACGGCAACGGCAAGTCGACTTTTGCCAAACTTGTTGCCGGGCGCATGAAACCCGAGCGCGGCACGATGACCGTAGCCCCCGGGCTGAAGACGGCGATATTCGCGCAGCACCAACTTGACGATCTTGTTGCGGACGATTCCGCATATCAGCATGTGCGGCGCGCCCTTCCCGACGAGCCCGAGGCAAAAATCCGGTCGCGCGTGGCGCGCATGGGCCTGTCGACCGAGAAGATGGATACCGAGGCTGCAAAGCTATCCGGTGGCGAGAAAGCGCGCCTGTTGTTGGGTCTTGCCACCTTGGCCGGTCCGAACCTTTTGATCCTCGACGAGCCGACAAACCATCTCGATATCGACAGCCGCGCAGCGCTGGTTGAAGCCCTCAACGATTTTACCGGAGCGGTTATCCTGATCTCCCATGACCGCCACCTGATCGAAGCGACGATGGACCGCCTTTGGCTGGTGCATGACGGTACCGTCGCCACCTATGACGGCAACCTGGAGGAATACCGGCGGTTCATTACCGGCGCCCAGGCACGATACGGAAAGTCGCGCGTTGCCGACTACGCTAGCGAAAAGTCCGTTAGCGGTTCAAAGGCCGAGCGCCGGCGAGTGGCTGCAAAACAACGCGAATTGCTCAAGCCGCTCGCGAGAAAAATCAAGGAAACCGAGGCTTTGATGAAGAAGTTGAGTGAAAAGATTCAAGCCATCGAAATCGAATTGTCGCATCCCGAACTCTACACCGAAGACCCGGGCCGGGCAGCCGCGCTTGCAAAAGAAAGTGCCAGGCTTTCCGCCGCGGCGGCCGATCATGAGGAAACCTGGTTGCAGTTGTCCGATGAATATGAAACAGGAATGGCCAGCCATGATCCAACATGAAAACCGTGGTGCGATAAGCATTGTCACGATCAACCGGCCGCAGGCGCGCAATGCCGTCAATCCGAAAATGGCGACCGCGCTCTACAATGCATTTGCCGTATTCGACAATGACGATGCCCAAAAAGTCGCCATCCTGACCGGCTCCGGCGGCGCATTTTGCGCAGGCTTTGACTTGAAGGCGGCGGCGGGCAGCGTGGATGAAGAGTGGTTTGCCGCTCATGACCTGGAAACAGGATCGAAGGATCCATGCGAAGGCCCGATGGGTCCGACACGCCTTTTACTTTCCAAGCCGGTGATTGCCGCCATTGCCGGACCGGCTGTTGCAGGAGGAATGGAACTGGCCTTGTGGTGCGACATGCGGGTTATGGAGCAATCGGCCTATATGGGCGTCTATTGCCGCCGATGGGGTGTGCCGCTGATTGATGGTGGCACGGTGCGCCTGCCGCGCTTGGTTGGGCATGGCCATGCCATGGACCTGATTTTGACCGGGCGGCAGGTCACGGCAGACGAGGCAATGCGGATCGGTCTTGCCAGCCGTATCTGTGCCGATGGCACTGCACTTGAATCAGCCCTGTCGCTTGCCGAAGAACTCGCCGCCTTTCCGCAAGCCTGCATGCGCGCCGACCGTTTGTCTGCGATTGAGCAATGGTCGCTGGACGGCAAACAGGCTCTGGCAAACGAATGGCGTAGTGCCGATGCCTTTCGCAAAGAGGGTGTTTCGGGTGCAGCGCGTTTTGCGTCGGGCAAGGGCCGGTCCGGCGACTTTGAAAACATTTGAGGAGAAGTAGATTGCTGGCGGATTGCGCCGACGAAAAAAAATCCCACTACCTTCACTTGTCT
>JAHEGF010000266.1 GCA_024645155.1 Phyllobacteriaceae bacterium
CGGTGGCCGGGGCGCTCGGTGGCGATGGTCAGGCCGTAGAGCTGGCGCGACAGGCCAACAGCGAAATCGCAAATGTCGATCATTTCCTGAACTTCGCCCAACCCTTCCGACGGGATTTTCCCAGCTTCGAAAGAGACCAGCATTCCCAGATCCTTTTTTGCGGAACGCAGGTGCTGACCGAGCAGGCGGATCAATTCCCCGCGGCGCGGCGCTGGCACATTGCGCCAGGTTTCGAAAGCATTGCGCGATTGCGCAACGGCTGCATTGGCGCTTTCGACCGAGGATTGGGAAACGTCAGCGATCTTTTCGCCGGTGAGCGGCGTATGAACGGGTAAATCACCGCCCGCGTATGCCGTTTCCTTTACCCCAAGGCGTTGAAGAATTTCCGAAACCTGCTTTGCATAGGCCATAGCTCACTCCCCAAGCACATGTGTGTTTCCTGGATGATAGCCGATACGGACAGTGCTGAAAAACGATCTGTTGGACTGAATTAATGACAAATAGTCATCAATCTCCGGATAGTGAAGACGCGCCGTCAGCCGATTTGATCCAGTTCGAAAATGCGGTAACCGGCGGGCTGGATGTGCCGCTGGGCGTGACAACATAGTAACTGTTTTGCGTGTTGAGGGCCACACCGTCCAGCCTCAGGAGACTGCCGTCGCGCAACTCCTTTTCAATGAGATAGGCGGGCAGCAACGCGGCTCCAAGCGATGACAAGGCGGCGGAAATTATCATCGAGAACTGATCAAACATCTGGCCGGGGAGGAGTTTGGTGCCGGGGAGACCGGATGCATGAAACCAGTCCATCCATGCCGCCGGTCGGGTTTCCAGATGCAATAGCGGCACATTGATCAGGCTGGCTGGCTCCTTTATCTGATGGTTCGCGCGAAACTGCGGAGAGGAAACGGCAATCATTTCCTCGTCGCACAAATGAACCATTTTCGTATCCGGCCAATCGGCGGTACCGAAATGAATGGCAATATCGAAACGCTCGCCAACAAGGTCAAACGGTTCCAACCTTGTGGCGAGACTTAATCCGACGGAAGGATGACGGCGGGTGAAATCCGGTAGGCGGGGAATCAGCCAGCGACTGGCAAACGTTGGCAGTACAGCGATACGTAAGACCGTACCGTGATTGCCGGACGCGGCAGCGCGAAACAATGTCTGGCGTATCCGTTCCAAATCGGTAGCCAGATCGAGCGCGAGGCTGCGTCCCGCTTCAGTCGGTGCGACACGCCTGCCGACACGGCGGAACAGGTCGGTACCGATGCCTTCTTCGAGCTCCCGGACCTGGCGGCTGACAGCGCTTTGCGTCAGATGCAGTTCCCTGGCCGCAGCCGTAAAGCTTTCTAGGCGCGCAGCGGCCTCGAAACTGCGCAAAACAGCATGCGAGGGAAGCCATCGGCGTCGAACGGATTGACTCACGTTTTTGTCCAATCGGTGATTAATAAGCATGGATATCGCGATGATTGATGAAATTGATGACTGGACCAAGGCCACTATGTCAACAGCTGGGGCTTCAGTACCAAATTTCGAACACGCGACATCAGCAGCAATTTCCTGACGGTACCCTGCGTCGGATGGCCACGGGGGCCGTTCAAACGGCTGCTTGCACTTAAATATGTATTACAGTACGATTATGCGTAATTAAAGAAAATCAATGGAGCACGGAGCCCGATATGAAAGATACTCTGCAGGCGGGATTGGTCCATATTCGCCGCGTCAAGGTCGATTCCGGGCGCACGATCGACTTCATGGGAGAGGATTGCCGGGTTTATGCGACACCATCACTAATTCGCGATATCGAACATGCCTGCCGTGACCTGATTATTGAACATGCCGATGCCGGTGAAGATTCGGTCGGGTTCGAAGTTTCTGTACTGCATACCGCGCCGACCCTTCTGGGCTCGGATGTCACGATCAATGCCAAGATCGTCGAGGTTGAGGGCAAGAAGGTTGTCTTCGAGGTGTCTGCAGCCGATGCGCTCAATCAGATTTGTTCGGGACGGCACATCCGCTTTGTTGTCGATGTCGAAAAAACCAAACAGCGGCTGCGGGCCATGGCGTCCAAACTTGCCGAGGCAAGCTGAGCGGAGACCGCATCACCATGGAAAAGCCGCTTACGCAGCCGCCAAAACAGGTATCCAGCTACTGCTACCAGTGTGTTGCCGGCCCCGACCTTCTGAAGGTTGACATTACTGACGGCGTCGCGACGCAGGTTCGGCCCGATGACTCTGCCGCCGATATACATCCGGCTGGCGGCAAAGTATGCGTCAAGGCATTCGGTCTGATCCAGAAAACCTACAACCCGCATCGCATCGTCACGCCGATGAAGCGCACAAATCCCAAGAAGGGAAGAAACGAGGATCCCGGATTTGTGCCGGTCAGTTGGGATGAGGCACTTGACACAATCGCAGAAAAACTGAATGCCGCACGTGAGGCAGGCCTCACCGACGCATCAGGATTTCCGCGGGTTGCGGCCAGTTTCGGGGGTGGGGGTACGCCCACGGCATATATGGGTACATTCCCTGCGTTTCTTGCGGCATGGGGCCCGGTCGACATGAGTTTTGGCAGCGGGCAAGGGGTCAAGTGCTTCCACTCCGAGCATCTTTACGGTGAATTGTGGCATCGGGCATTTACAGTTTCACCCGATACCCCGCTTGCCGAACTGATCATCTCGTTTGGCGCAAATGTCGAGGCCTCGGGCGGAGTGTGCGGCATCAAGCGGCACGCCGATGCCCGTGATCGTGGGGTCAAACGCATCCAGGTGGAACCGCATTTGTCAGTGACCGGAGCCTGTTCGGCTACATGGGTACCGATCCGGCCGAAAACCGATCCGGCATTTTTGTTTGCCATGCTTCATGTCCTGCTTCATGAGATCGAGCGATCACGATTGGACATTGCCTTTTTGAAAGGCATGACGTCATCACCTTATCTGATCGCGCCGAATGGTTACTACATGCGCGATTCACGCAGTGGCAAACCGCTGGTATGGGATCTGCAAAGTGGCCGGGCAGTTGCCTATGACGCATCGGACATCAACCCGGCGCTTGAGGGGGAATTTCCGGTAACCGGCCGTGAGACCGGACCTGACGAAACGGTCTGGAAGCATAGGAAGGTAAAGAGCCAGCCAGCGTTTGCCGCACTTATCGAACATGTCCGGAACTACACACCAGAGTGGGCGGCAGAAATCTGCGGTGTTGATGCGAAGATGATCCGGTCGACCGCAAACGAATTTGTCGAACACGCTCATGTTGGCGAAACCATTGAAATTGACGGCAAATCCTTTCCGTTCCGCCCCGTCGCAATCTCGCTCGGCAAAACCGTGTGCAACGGCTGGGGAGGGTACGAGTGCTGCTGGGCGCGCACCCTGCTCGCGTGCCTGATCGGCGGGCTGGAGGTGCCGGGTGGCACGCTTGGAACAACGGTCCGGCTCAACCGCCCCGCCGATTCGCGCTGGAGCAGTGTTACACCCGGTCCCGACGGCTTCATGTATTACCCGATGAACCCGACAAAAAAGGGGGAATGGCTTTCCAGTTCGCCGTCGCGGCACGCCCACCGCACCTTGGTGCCGCTGGCTGCCAACTCGCCCTGGAGCCAGGCACTCGGGCCGACGCATCTTGCCTGGATGATGCAAAAGCACGGATTTGAGCATTTGCCGGAACCGACCCAACCCGACGTGTGGTTTGTCTATCGTACAAATCCCGCGGTGTCGTTTTGGGATACGAAGTCGGTCGCCGAAGCAATGGCCAACTTTCCTTTCACGGTGTGCTTTGCCTACACCCGCGACGAAACCAATCACATGGCCGACATCCTGCTGCCCGAGTGTACCGATCTGGAAGGCATGCAGCTTATCCGCATCGGCGGGTCGAAATACATCGAGCAGTTCTGGGAGCACCAGGGATTTGCATTCCGCGATCCGGCGTCGAAGCCACAGGGCGAAGCCCGCGACTTTACATGGATTGCAACGGAAATCGCTGCACGAACCGGACTTCTCGAGAAGTATAATTCCGCGATCAACCGCGGCGCCGCCGGCATTGCATTGAGCGGCAAAAACTATGATTTCTCGCTTGACCCGGAAGCAAGTCACGGTGTCGAGGAAATATGGGATGCGAGCTGCCGCGCGGCTAGTGCAGAACTGACGGATGGCTCCGAAAGCCAGGGACTCGAATACTTTCGTGAGCACGGATTTCGCACCAGGAAATTCCCCAAGGAACAATGGTATCTCTATCCGGCGATGAAGGCGCATGGCCTGCGCTTCGAAATGCCCTATCAGGAACGGCTGCTGCGTATCGGGCAGGAACTGGGTGCACGACTTCATGAACACGGCATTGAGTGGTGGGATCGCCAGCTCAAGGAATATGAGGCAATGCCTCACTGGCAGGATCTGCAGGAGTTGTGGGAAAAAGCGCTGGTTGACGGGTTTAGCGTCGATATTGACGACTATCCATTCTGGCTGGTTACTGCGCGCTCAATGCAATATTCGTGGGGGAGCAATGCCGGGATCCAGATGATCCATGAAGTCGCCGGGAATATCGCCGGTCACGGTGGAGTGGTCATGAACCCGGTCGCCGCCGAAAAGCTTGGGCTGAGCGAAGGCGATCTGGTGGAG